>NZ_BAABCQ010000012.1:0-77548 GCF_039539045.1 Streptomyces marokkonensis | reverse complement strand
CGGCGGCGACGAGAATGCGGCTGCGCGCACTGCTGGACACCGACGCGCTGGGCCTCAAGCTGCTCGGCGGCGAGGACGAGCTGGACCGCTCCGTGCGGGGCGTGATGACCACCGACCTGCGGGACCCCAGCCGCTATCTCTCGGGCGGGGAGCTGGTGCTCACCGGCCTGGCCTGGCGCCGGGACGCCGCCGACTCCGAGCCGTTCGTCCGGATCCTGGTGCAGGCCGGGGTGGCCGCCCTCGCCGCCGGCGAGGCGGAGCTGGGGCGAGTGCCGGAGGACATGGTGGCGGCGTGCGCGCGGCACCGGCTGCCGCTGTTCGCGGTGAACGAGTCGGTGGCCTTCGCGACCATCACCGAGCACGTCGTCCGCCAGGTGTCCGGCGAGCGGGCCGGGGACCTGGCGGCCGTGGTGGACCGGCACCGCCGGATGATGACCTCCGGTCCGGCGGGCGGCGGCCCCGACGTGGTCCTGGACCTGCTCGGTTCCGACCTGGACCTGCGGGCCTGGGTGCTGTCCCCGACCGGCCGGCCGGTCGCCGGCCCGAAGGACTCGGGTCCCGCGCTGAGTGCCGAGGTGTGCGCGAAGCTGGCGGCGGAGCATCTCGCGGCCACCCGCGCGGGCCGCCGCGCGCCGCACCGGGCGAACCTGGGCCCGACGACGTACAGCCTCTTCCCGGTGCGCGGCCCGGAGCACCGTTCGGCGGTGCCCGGCGCGGGGCGTCTGCCGCAGACCGCCCGGGACGTGCGCGAGACGGTGTTGTCCGACTGGCTGCTGGTCGTGGAGGCGGACGCCGGGGAGTGGGCCGAGGAGCGGCTCGACCTGCTGTACGGCGTCACGCAGCTGATCGCGGTCGAGCGGGACCGGCGGGACGCGGCGCGCACGGTACGGCGGCGGCTCGCACAGGAGGTCCTGGAACTGGTGCAGACGGGCGCCGCGCCCGCCGAGATCGCGGCCCGGCTGCGGGTTGCGGCGCCAGTACTGCTGCCGGGCCTCGGCGCGGCCCCGCACTGGCAGGTCGTCGTCGCCCGCGTCGAGTGGGCGGACGGCTCCGACGGCGGACCGGGCCGCGGCACCGACGGCGGACCGGGCCGCGGCACCGACGGCGGACCGGGCCGCGGGCAGAGCAGCCCGGACGGCTCGGCGGAGACCGGTCCGGTCGCCCAGACCCTGCTGGAGGAGATACTCGTCGACCCGCTGGCCACGGGCCCCGAGCAGTCCGACCGCATCGCCGTGGCGCACACCGGCGACGAGGCCGTCGCCCTCGTACCGCTGCCGGCGGTCTCCAGCGAGCATGACGGCTCCGAGACCGGCATCCTCGCGGACGCGCTGCTGGAGTCCGTACGGGAGCCGCTGTCGGCGGGGCTGGACGGCGACGGGCGGGTCACGCTCGGGGTCAGCGCGGCCGTGCACTCTGCGGAAGGGCTGCGCGGCGCGCTGGAGGAGGCACGCCACGCGCGGCGGGTCGCCGCGGCGCGCCCCGGCCGGGTGTGCGCCGCGGGCCACCACGAACTGGCCTCGCACGTCCTCCTGCTCCCCTTCGTCCCCGACGACGTCCGCCGGGCCTTCACCGCCCGGCTGCTGGACCCGCTGCGGGACTACGACCGGCGCCACCGTGCCGAACTCATCCCGACGCTGGAGTCGTTCCTCGACTGCGACGGCTCCTGGACGCGCTGCGCGAACCGGCTCCACCTGCATGTCAACACGCTGCGCTACCGCGTCGGACGGATCGAGCAGTTGACGGGGCGTGACCTGTCGCGGCTCGAGGACAAGCTGGATTTCTTCCTGGCACTGCGGATGAGCTGAGCCTCGAGGCGTACGCCCGGCCCGGGGCGGTCCCAAACCTCGGGACGGGAAGTTCCACGACTTTGTGAAAAATTTCACCCATACCCTTGGCCGGGCCGCCGGATCCGTGCTGAGATGCGCCCACCACTCGAGAGCTCGATGGCGTGCTAAGGGGAGGGCAACGTGGCGCATTCCGCCATGGCTGGTTCTGGTTGGGGAACGACCGAGGGTGACGATCCGCTCCAGACCGCGGTATGGCGGTTGCGCTCGCGCGCCTGCTGGGCCGACGCGGCGGCTCTGCTGGAGCCGGTCACCGCGGCCACCGCGTTGCAGCGGACCGCTCTGCTGGTGGAACGGTGTCTGTACACCGAGCAGGGGTGGGCCCAGGCCGAGGACGCGCTGCGCACCGCCGAGGCGCTGGCCGACAGCGACGACGAGCGCGGGGCCGCCGCCTGCGAACGCGGGCAGCTCGCGTACGCCGCCACCGTGCACGGGGTGCGCGACCGCGCCGACGAGGCACGGGCCGCGCTGGGCCGGGCGGCGGCGCTGATCGCGCCGGGGGCCGGCGGGCGGGCACTGCTGGACTTCCGGCGCGGGCTGCTCGCGGAGAACCTGACCCGGTCGCCGCAGGCCGCCCGGGCTGCGTACCGGCGGGCCCACGCGGGGGCGACCGCGCACGCCGACCCGCTGCTCCAGTCCTTCACCTGGCGGCATCTGGCCGGACTCGCCCTGCGGGAGGGGGAGTTGGCCGACGCGCGGCACGGCTTCGCCGAGTCGTTGCGGATCCGCGAGGAGCTGGGATACCTCGTCGGTACGGCGCCGGCACTGGTGTCGCTCGCGGACGCGGAGGCCGAACCCGAGGCGTCGCGGTTGCGGGAGGAGGCACGGCGGCTGTTCCGGCTGCTCGGCGGCGTGCCGACGTGGCTGGCTCGGCAGCTGGCACCACCGGCGCCGGGGGCGGCGACAGCCTGACGGCCGGCAGCCCGCAGTCGGCCGGAGGCACCGTCATGGGACCAATCGCCGTCGGCCGCCGCCGTCAGGGGTCACCGCGGTCACCGGCCGCCGCCGGTCATCGCGGTCGCCGGTCGCCGCCGTCACGGGAGCCTGCTCCAGCGCGGGGCCGTGGCGGCCCAGGCGGCGTCCCATCCGGCGAGGTTGCGCCGTCGCAGCACGAACCCGGTGACCGCGTGTGCGGCGAGGCCGGCGAGGACGACGCCCAGGAAGGCGAGGATCGCCCAGCCCACCGCGCGGCTGCGGATCTGCTCCGCGGTCAGCGGCGGTTCGGTGATCCTTCCTGCCCTGTCGACCCAGACGAGAACGGTGCTGTCCGCGGGCAGCCCCGGCTCGACGTCGGTCTTCCCGGTCCGCGCACGGCCGTCCGGACCGGTGAACCGCACCTTGACCGCGTACCGGGTCTCCTTCGCCTCGTCCGACCCGGGTTCCGGGTGGCGCGGGGCGTCGTACATGAGGACGGCGGGGCGGTGGTCCCGGGTCTCGGTCTCGTGCTCGGCGGTGCCCCGGTAGTGGCGGTGGGCCGCGTCGCCGACCGCGAACATCGCCGCCGGGGCCGCCGCCAGCACGGCGAGCAGCAGCCCGACGGCGACCCACGCCTGCAGCCGGTCGGTACGGCGCCGCAGCGGGTTGCGCCGCCACTGCCACAGCAGGGGGCGCGGATGCCGTCCGGGGCCGGGAGCGGCGGGCGGTGGCTGTGCCGGAGGTATCTCACCAGCCACGGGGTGCCTCCTTCCAGGGGCGGGACAGCCGGTTCGGCACCGCCGATACCGGTCCGGCCGGCCAACGGCGGGTCGGGGTGGGGGTTCGGGTTACGACGGCGGGTCGAGGGCGGGCGGGGCCGGCGCACGTGGGCGGGGACTGCGGTGCCACGTGAGCAGGACTGCGGTGCCACGTCCTGTGTGCCGGGGCCGCGATGCGCGGGCTGGGCCGCCCGAGTGGTCGGGCCGTGTGTGAGGGGCCGGGATCCGAGCACGCCGGGTGAGTGGACACCCGGGTGAGTGGACACCCGGGTGAGTTTCAACGACGGGCCAGGACCCAGCCCTCGACGTGCGTCACCGCGTACGGCGGCAGCCGGTCAGCTCGGGTGTTCGTCCGGTGGGTCCGTGCCCGTGGTCGACGGGTGGGAGTGCGCGGCTTCCAGGAGCTTGGCGGCGCCGCGGAGGGCCGCCGTGTGCGGGGCCGGCACGGCACGCAGGGGCACATGCAGTGTGTTGGTGAGCCGGCAGGTGACCTCGGGCCGCAGGGCACCCCCGCCCGCGAGCAGCGGGCCCCTGCTCAGGGCGTCGACGGTGAAGGACGTGTCGTCCTGCCGCAGCATCGAGGTCGTCATGTCGGCCACCGCTTCCGCGATCCGCGCGGCCGGGGTGACGTCGTCGATGTCCCCCGTCCCCAAGGAGGTGCGGCGCGCGTCGAAGACGGCGCCGTCCACCAGGAGAACCACCTCGGTGAGATGCGCGCCGATGTCCATCACGAGCAACGGCCGGGACAGGTCCGCGCCCGCCGCGAGGGCCACGGCCCGCGCGCTGGGGACGGTCAGCACACTGCGCGGGCGCAGCACCTCCACGGCCGTACGGGCCTCGGCCCTGTAGGCGAACCCGTCCAGCACCGGCGCGGTCACCACGACCAGGGGACGGGCGAAGCGGGGCAGGCGGTGGCCGAGCAGCCGGTCGAGCATCCGGGCCGTCCCCGGAGTGTCGACGATCGAGCCGCGCTGGATGGGGTACACCGCGCCGACGCCGGGGAAGGTCACCGTCGGCACGTCGAGGATCATGCCGCGCCCGGCGACCCAGGCGCGGGTCCGGGCGCTGCCCATGTCGAGGGCGACGCCAATGCACTGCCGGCACAAGGGCCACGGGCGGTGCCGGCCGAGGACGGCACGGGGCCGGCGGACCACGGTCATCGTCCGGCCTCCCGCACCTGCTGGCAGCGAGCGCAGTAGCGGGCCTGCGGCACGATCATCAGGCGCTCGCGGTCGATGGGCCGCCGGCACAGATGGCAGACACCGTAACGGCCCTCGGCCATGCGCTCGAGTGCCGCTTCCACGTCGGCGAGGACCATGCGCGCGGAGGCCACAAGCTCGACCCTCACCTCCCTCTGGGCGGCGGACCGGCGCTGGATCAGCTCGTCGGCGCGGGACGGGATGGTCGCGATCTGCCGCAGCTGCTCCTCACGGAACAGCCGCTGCTCGTCGAGGTTGTCCCGGAGCGCGGCGAGGTCCTCGGGCGACAGGGACGACCGGGGCGACACAAGCGTGTCGCGGTCGCCGATGATCTGGTTGTTCACCACTTCACCCACTTCACCCCTTGGGCAGGGCGGGAGACGAAGACTGGACGGACGGTGGTCAGGCGGCGGCACGGCGCTGGCAGGCGACGCAGTACCGCGTGTAGGGGAGGATTTCCAGGCGCTCCCCCGGGACGGGCTTGCCGCAGCCCAGGCAGGTTCCGTAGGTGCCGTCGTCGATACGGGCGAAGGCCTCCTCGATCTCCTTGAGCACCCGGTCGATGGCCGCCTTCTGCGCGGACATCAGCTGGTCGTCCGCCTGGCCGCTCTCCCCGAGTGCCTGAAGCTGGGTCATACGGGTGTTGCGGGCGTGCTCGAGGCGCTGGCGTGCCTCGTGAGCGGTCAGGCGTTCCGGGCGGGGTTCGATGCGGGAGGTGTCGAGAGACACGGCGATTCCTCTTCTCAACCGGGCCTGCTTCTCAGAAGGGCCTGCGGGTATGACTAACGCCGGGCCAACGGACCCGGTCAGCCTCAACCATGGCCGGACCGCCGGGGGAAGCCCATCGGGCGCAGGCCCCATTTGCCCGGGGACGGAGTATCCACTCGGCGGCGTACCGGGGTGGCGTCCATATGGGTGTGCCGCGATCCGAAAATGGGGGTCAGGACCCATCGACCGCCGGACTCCGGACGGGCAAGCTGGTCGTTTGCTCTGTCTCGAACCAGGCAGCGGCTCCCACCGAGGGTGCGCGATGACCGACAGTAGAGGCGTACCAGTCGACGCGTCGCAGAAGGAGGCGTACCCCCCGGTGTCCCTGTTCTGGCGGATCTTCGGGCTCAACGCGGTGGTGCTCGGCTTCGCCACAGCTCTGCTGCTGTGGGCTCCGGTGACCGTCTCCGTACCGGTCCTGCTGACCGAGGCCGTCATCCTGGTGGGCGGGCTGGGCGTGATGCTGGTCGCCAACGGCGCCCTGCTGCGCTGGGGTTTGTCACCCCTGGACCGGCTCACGAAGCTGATGACCACCGTCGACCTGCTGCGCCCCGGCCAGCGGCTCCCGGTGTCCGGCGGCGGTGAGGTCCCCGAGCTGATCCGCACGTTCAACGCCATGCTCGACCGGCTGGAGCACGAGCGGGCCACGAGCACCGCCCGTGTCCTGCTCGCCCAGGAGGCGGAACGACGCCGTATCGCCCAGGAGCTGCACGACGAGGTCGGGCAGAGCATGACAGCGATCCTGCTGGTCCTGGGGCGCGCCGCGGACGATGCCGACCAGCCGCTGCGCGACGAGCTGCAGCAGGCGCAGGAGATCACCCGGGAGAGCCTGGACGAGGTCCGTCGCCTGGTACGCCGGCTACGGCCCGGTGTCCTGGACGATCTCGGTCTGATCAGCGCGCTGTCCTCGCTCACCCACGACTTCGCCACCCACACGGGGCTGCGGGTGGTGCGCCGTTTCGACGCGGATCTGCCCACCCTGGACCCCGAGACCGAGCTGGTCCTCTACCGTGTCGCGCAGGAGAGCCTGACCAACGCGGCCCGCCATGCGGACGCCGAGCGGGTGGAGGTGGCTCTCGCCCCCGCCGACGGCGCGGTGACGCTCACCATCGCCGACGACGGCCGCGGCATCGAGGCGGCGTGCGAGGGTGCCGGAATCCGCGGCATGCGCGAACGGGCCCTGCTCATCGGGGCCACCCTCGACATCACCTCGGCACCCGGCGCCGGCACCCGCATCCGGCTCACCGCACCCGTCCCCAGGAAGCAGCCCTGACCATGTCCGACCCGTCCCTGCCCGAGCCGACCGCCTCCGGCCCGACCGCCTCCGGCACGTCCGCGGCGCCCGCGTCCGATCCGGCCAGGATCCGCATCCTGCTCGCCGACGACCACGCGCTGGTACGCCGCGGCGTACGGCTCATCCTCGACCGGGAGCCGGACCTCGAGGTGGTCGCCGAGGCCGGCGACGGTGCGGAGGCCATCGACATGGCGCGGACCCACGCCGTCGACCTGGCGGTCCTGGACATCGCGATGCCCCGCCTGACCGGCCTCCAGGCCGCCCGCGAGCTGGCCGCGCTGAAACCGGGGCTGCGCATCCTGATGCTGACGATGCACGACAACGAGCAGTACCTGTTCCAGGCCCTGAAGTCGGGGGCCTGCGGATACGTGCTGAAGTCCGTCGCCGACCGCGACCTGGTCGCCGCCTGCCGGGCCGCGATGCGCGACGAGCCCTTCCTGTACCCGGGTGCGGTGACGGCCCTGATCCGCAACTACCTCGACCGGGTGCGGCACGGCGAGGAGAGCGCCGACCACATCCTCACGCCCCGCGAGGAGGAGGTCCTCAAGCTCGTCGCCGAGGGCCACTCCTCGAAGGAGATCGCCGAGATCCTCTTCATCAGCATCAAGACCGTCCAGCGGCACCGGGCGAACCTCCTTCAGAAACTCGGCCTGCGCGACCGCCTGGAGCTGACCCGCTACGCCATCCGGGCCGGACTCATCGAACCCTGACGGGTCCGGTCGAGTGCGGATGAGTCCCGCCACCCCCTGAACCGCCCGAGGCTCTGGCCGCCCACTCCCCGGCCGGAGCCCCGGGCTTCCGCACCGCACGCGCTAGAGTCCGACCGACCGAGCGCCCACCACGAAAGGGGACGGTGCATGCGCCTCGCACGCCGCACCGCCCCGGCACCCGTCTCCGTCACGGGGCACTGGCCGGCAGCGGCGTTCGCCGCGCTGCTGGCCGTCCTGCTGGCCCTGGTCCCGGCCGGACCCGCGGCGGCGGGCGCACCCGTCGCCGTCGTGGGACAGGTTCCGATACCCGCGGGGACGACCCTTCCGCACCCGGACACCGGGTACCACGACGGCGACGGGTGCGCCACCGCCTGCGCCTCCCAGGCCAGGTCCCGCCACGACCACCTCGGTGAGCGCCCGGCTCCCCCGGACCGCCTCGCCACCACCACGCGCTGCACGGGCGCCGCCCCGGCCACCCACGGGCGGACCACGGCGCCGTCCGGCTCCGTTCCCGTGTCCCCCGGCCGCACGAGTCACGACCGGGTGCGGGCTCCTCCCGTCTCCTCCGGCATCTGAGACACCCGTCCACGTCCTTTCACCTTCCTTGCCGCGGCCGCGCTGGGCCGCTGCCGTGGCGTGCCTGCCGGAGGCCCGTGTTGAAACGTTCCCGTCCCCGCTCCCGTGCCCACTCCCTGAGGGGGCGAGCGCTCCTCGCCCTCCTCGTGATGGCCGGGGCCGTGGCCATCGCCCTGACCATGCCGATCCGCCTCGGGCTCGACCTGCGGGGCGGCACCCAGATCGTGCTGGAGACCAAGTCCACCGAGACCACCGAGGCCGACCGGGAGGCCACCGACCGCACCGTGGAGGTGCTACGCGGCCGTATCGACGCGCTCGGTGTCGCCGAGCCGACCATCGTCCGCTCCGGTGAGAACCGCGTCGTGGTCGAGCTGCCCGGCGTACAGGACCCCAAGAAGGCGGCCGACGTGCTCGGCCGCACCGCGCAGCTCACCGTCCACTCGGTGCTCGGCCCGGGTGAGCCCCAGGGAGAGGCCGAGGGAAAGGCCGAGGGAGAGGCCGCCGCGAAGGACGCCGAGACGGACGACCCCGAGACGGACGACCCGAAGACCGACGACGCCAAGGCCGCGTCCGGCACGGACGGGGAGCGCGTGCTGCCGGACGAGTCCGGAATGCCTCTCCGGCTCAAGGACGCCACGCTGACCGGGCAGGACGTCAAGGGTGCAGACGCCCGCTTCGACCAGCAGGGCGGAGCGGGGTGGCACGTCACCGTCGACTTCAAGGACGCGGGCAGCGACCGCTGGGCCAAGGTGACCGGCGAGGCCGCCTGCCACCCGGCCGGCGATCCGCAGCGCCGGGTCGCCATCGTGCTCGACAACAAGATCATCTCTTCGCCGCAGGTCGACCCCTCCGTGGCCTGCGGGGCGGGTATCACCGGCGGATCCACCCAGATCACCGGCTCCTTCGACGACACCGAGGCCCGCGATCTGGCCCTGCTGATCAAGGGCGGCGCCCTTCCCGTACCGGTCGAGACCATCGAGCAGCGCACCATCGGCGCCACCCTGGGTGACGAGGCCATCTCGGCCGGCGCCTGGGCCGCGGTCATCGGCACGGCCCTGACCGGCCTGTTCATCATCTTCGTCTACCGGCTCATGGGCGTCCTCGCGACCGTGGCCCTGCTCTGCTACGGCCTGATCGCCTACGCCGGCCTGGCCGCGATCGGCGCCACCCTGACCCTGCCCGGCCTGGCCGGCTTCGTCCTGGCGATCGGCATGGCGGTGGATGCCAACGTCCTTGTGTTCGAACGCGCTCGCGAGGAACAGGCCGCCCGTACCCGTCCGAGCACGCGCTCGTCGCTGACCGCCGGGTTCCGCAGTGCCTTCAGCGCGATCGCCGACTCCAACATCACCACGCTGATCGCCGCCGCGCTGCTGTTCTTCCTTGCCTCCGGTCCGGTGAAGGGGTTCGGCGTCACCCTGGGCATCGGTGTCCTGGCCTCAATGGTCAGCGCCCTGGTGATCACCCGGGTGCTGGCCGAGTTCGCCGCGAGCCGCCCGTCGGTCTTCCGCCGCCCGCACATCACCGGCATCTCCACCACCGGCCCGGTCCGCGACGCCCTGCTGCGCCGCAACCCCTTCCTGATGCGCCGGCCTCGCCGCTGGCTGGCAGCCTCCGCGGTCGTCCTCGTGGTGGCCGGCTCCGGCATCCTGGTCCGCGGCCTCGACTTCGGCATCGAGTTCACCGGCGGACGGCTCATCGAGTACTCCACGGCCACCCGGGTCGACGCCGACCGGGCGCGGGACGCCCTCGCCGACGCGGGCTTCCCCCGCGCCGTCGTCCAGTCCTCCGGTGACAGCGACCTCTCGGTGCGCACCGAGAAGCTGACCAACGCCGAGGCCGACACCGTCACCAAGGCCATCGGCGAGCTGGGCGGCGAGACGGAGAAGGTCCGCGACGAGCTGATCGGCCCGAGCCTCGGCGCAGAGCTGCGGAAGGACGCCCTGATCGCGCTGGGCCTGGCCCTGGCCGCTCAGCTGACGTACCTCGCCGTCCGGTTCCGGTTGCTGTTCGGCACCGCGGCGGTCGGCGCGCTCGCCCACGACGTGGTCATCCTGGTCGGCGTCTTCGCCTGGCTGGGCAAGCCGATCGACGGGGTGTTCCTGGCGGCGCTGCTGACCGTGATCGGCTACTCGGTCAACGACTCGGTGGTCCTCTTCGACCGCATCCGGGAACTCCTCGGCGGCAAGGACCGCAAGCAGTCGTTCGCCCAACTCACGAACCACGCGATCCTGCAGACCCTGCCGCGCACGGTCAACACCGGTATGGGCGCGGTGCTCATCCTCGCCTCACTGGCCGTCCTCGCCGACGACTCGCTCACCGACTTCGCCCTCGCCCTGCTGATCGGCGTGGGAGTCGGCACGTACTCCTCGGTGTTCACCGCCTCTCCGCTGGCCATCGAGATGTACGACCGCGGCAGCGGGTCCCGCCCCACGCGTCGCAGGGGCCGGAGTACGGAGGAGAAGGAGAAGGCGGAGAAGAAGGTGCCGGCGAGCCGCACGGAACGGCAGGAGGTCCCGTAGGGAGTCGCACTCGCGACACCCGGCTCGCGAAGCCGCACTCGCGCAAGCCGCACTCGCGACACTTCACCGGGGCCGCCCGCGCTCAGGACGCCCCGGTGAAGTGCTCCCCCACCAGGCTCCGCACCACATCCGGATCGCCGGCGATCAGCGCGTCCAGCAGGGCCGTGTGCTCGTGCGCGTCGGCGATCAGGTCGGCCCGCCCTCGCATCGAGGGGGCTCCGGCCGGCGGCCACTGGGCGCGGCGGTGCAGGTCACCGGCGATCCGGACGAGCTGGTCGTTGCCGGCCAGTCCGAGCACCGCACGGTGGAAGGCGCGGTCGGCCTCGGCGTACGTCGCCGGGCAGCCGGACGACGCGGCCCGGACGGTGGCCTCGGCGAAGGGGCGCAGCTCCGCCCAGCGCTCGGCGGGCATCGTACGGGCCAGACGCAGTATCACCGGAGCTTCGATCAGGGCCCGGACCTCTGCGAGCTCGGCCAGTTCCCGGTCGCCGCGCTCGACGACGCGGAATCCGCGGTTGAGGACGACCTCCACGGCCCCCTCCAGGGCGAGCTGCTGCATGGCCTCCCGTACGGGCGTGGCCGAGACACCGAACCGCTCGCCGAGCGCGGGCGCCGAATAGACCTCGCCGGGCCGCAGCTCGCCGGTCACCAGCGCGGTGCGCAGCGCGTCGAGGACCTGCCCTCGCACGGAGGAGCGCTGGACCAGGGCACGCGGGCGGGGCGGCGGAGGCTCGCTGTGCGTGTGCTCGCCACGCGCGCCCTCGGCCGGCTCCCCGGCACTGTGTGCCCGATCCCGGCCCCGATCCCGATCCCGGCCCTTGTCCCGGTCCGCGGCGCGGGGCGGGGCCAGGGCCGGGACCCGCAAGAACGCTGCCGGATCGGCCACGTCGCCGGTACGGAACCGTCCGGTCCCCGGCCTGTCGGGACCCTGCGCGCTCGGCTTCACGGGTCCTCCTGTGGGACGTGTCGGTACTTGGGGTCATTACGGCGGCTTGTCACCTGTCCGTCAAGCACCATAAGGGCACAGGCCGTCAGTTCAAATCCCAAGCATCTTCGGTAAGGTAAGGCTTACCTGAAAATGCCCGTTGTCCCGACGTGGATCGGTGGTCCCGCATGCCTGTCACCCGCTCGGCCTTCACGGACGCCTACGCGCGTCTGTCCGAGGTCCTCCCGGGGCTGGGTGTCACCGAGCCGGCCACGGCCGGCGAGGTCCCGCGCGGCGGCGGATGGGTCGGCGCCGCCTCGCTCGCGGCGGGCGAGGCCGAGCTCGAGGCGTTCCTGGCCTGGGACGACGCCCAGGTCCTGCGGGACTACGGACAGCGGGCCCGGCCGGACGTGGTCGCGAGCTTCGGACTGCACCGGTACGCATGGCCGGCCTGCCTGCTGATCACCGTGCCGTGGTTCCTGCACCGCAGGGTGCCCCGCTGCCCCGTCACCCGTGTCGCCTACGACCGTTCCGCCGCCGGCCTTCCCCTCGGCCGGATGGCCGTGCGGCCCACCGGCTTCGCCTGTCTGCCCGGAGATCCGGCCGCCGCGCTGCCCGGCGCCCGCGTGGTCGCCGACGAGGAGGCGTTGCGGACCGAGGTACGGGCCGCCGTCGCCGAACATCTGGAACCCGTACTGGCGGGATTCGGACCGCGTATGCGGCGACGCGGACGCGCCCTGTGGGGCATGGCGACCGACGAGGTCGTCGAGGGCCTGTGGTACGTCGCCCATCTGCTCGGTGAACAGGAGCGGGCCCGGCACGAGCTGGAGCTGCTGCTGCCGGGCGCGACCAAGCCGTACGTCGGCGACGCCGCGTTCCGGGAGCTGAAGGGGCCGGACGGCGAGCCGCTGCACACCCGGGACCGGGCGAGCTGCTGCATGTTCTACACGCTGCGCCCCGAGGACACCTGCACCACCTGCCCGCGCACCTGCGACGCGGACCGCGTCAACAAGATGCTCGCCACGGCGAGTTGACACCTCCCGGGCGCGCCCACACTCACACGGACAGCTCCATTCGAACTCAACTGTCACCCATGAGACGGTAGTTCGAGCAGAATGTCACTCCAGAGATTCCCTCGCACCCTCTTGGCTGCCTCTTGCCCCGAAACCCCTTGGGGGCCACCGGGTTTGGGCCACCATGGCGGGCGTTACGCCCCATCCCAACGCGAGGGACCCCTAGATGAGATTGACCGACATATCGCTGAACTGGCTGCTTCCGGGCGCCGTGCTGCTCCTGGGCATGCTGGCGGCGGTGGCGGTGCTCGCGCGCGGCAAGCGTTCCTCGGGGAAGGACGCGGGCGCGGACGACTCGTGGGAGCGCATGGAGGATCGCCGCAGGCGCAAGGAGGCCCTCTACGGCAGCGTCTCCTACGTCCTGCTCTTCTGCTGCGCCGCGGTGGCCGCAGCGCTCTCCTTCCACGGTCTGGTCGGCTTCGGCGAGCAGAACCTCGGTCTGAGCGACGGCTGGCAGTACCTGGTTCCGTTCGGACTCGACGGGGCGGCGATGTTCTGCTCCGTCCTCGCCGTGCGCGAGGCCAGTCACGGCGACGCGGCGCTCGGCTCCCGCATACTCGTGTGGACCTTCGCGTTCGCGGCCGCCTGGTTCAACTGGGTGCACGCCCCTCGCGGCATCGGCCACGCGGGGGCCCCGCACTTCTTCGCGGGCATGTCCCTGTCGGCGGCGGTGCTGTTCGACCGGGCCCTGAAGCAGACCCGCCGGGCCGCCCTGCGCGAGCAGGGCCTGGTGCCGCGTCCCCTGCCGCAGATCCGCATGGTCCGCTGGCTACGGGCGCCCCGGGAGACGTACCGTGCCTGGTCACTGATGCTCCTGGAGGGCGTGCGCAGCCTCGACGAGGCGGTCGACGAGGTACGCGACGAGAGGCGTCAGAAGGAAGAGAAGAAGCTGCGGCGGCGCGAGCACGAACGTCTGGAGCGGGCGCAGCTGAAGGCGATCAGCCGAGGCCACGGCCCCCGGGGATTCCCCGGGCGCGGCGGCGGCCGACCGGTCGAGATCGAGGTGCAGCAGGTGGAGCGGGGCACCGAACGCGCCGCCGCGGAGCCTGCCATATCCACCCCGGAGCCACTGCCCGCGGGACGGCGTCCCTCCCTGCAGCCCGTGCGTCGCGAAGCTGACCAGGTCACCGTCGACCTGACCGCGGAGGACGACACCCAGGCCCTGCCGCGCCTGGACTCCCTGGAGCGGAAACTCAAGGATCTGGAGCAGCAGTTCGGCTAGGACGGCCCGTGGTGACGATCATTGAGGGCCGTCCTGGCCGGGCAGCGGAACCGTCACCCGGGCAGGGGGAACCTCCGCGGGGCGGGGGCGGTCACCCGGGCAGGGGGTACCGCGGGGCCGTCACCCGGGCAAGGGAAGCGTGACCGTGTGTCACGCCCCCCTCGTCGTTCACGCGGCCTCGGCGGCCAGTCGGAACCAGACCGACTTGCCCACCCCGTGCGGCCGTACGCCCCACGCGTCGGCGAGGGACTGCACCAGGACCAGTCCCCTGCCGTTCGTTCTCTCCTCCGGCTCGGGAGCCCTCGGCCCGGGCAGTCCGCCGACGAAGTCCCGTACCTCGACCCGCAGTCCGTCCGGCCCGACCGTCGCGGTCAGGACCGCGTCGTCGTCCGTGTGGACCAGCGCGTTGGTGACCAGTTCGCTGGTGAGCAGCTCGGCGATCTCCGACCGTCCGGGCCTGCCCCAGTGCCGCAGCAGGTCGCGCAGCGCCCGGCGCGCCTCGGGCACGGCCCGCAGGTCCGCCTGGGCGAGTCTGCACCTGAGCTGTGGCACCGCCCGCCTCTTCCTGTCCCCCGTCCTGGTGACGATGGCCTTTCCCTTCTCCTCGAATCCCCTCGAACACGTTCACGGGGGAATCCTTGCCCGGCCGGGACCCGGGCAGTCATGTCGATGCTCAACGACCGGTCGTTCGGCCACCGGAACGGCCGAAGTGGCCGGTTCCCGCCGGACGGACGGCGGGAATCGCCGGACAGGAGTCACCTGACTAGGGCCGCGGTACGTTGCGCAGATTCGAGCGGGCCATCTGGACCATGCGTCCGACACCGCCGTCCAGGACGATCTTCGAGGCGGACAGGGCGAAGCCGGTGACCATGTCGGCACTGATCTTCGGCGGGATCGACAGGGCGTTGGGGTCGGTCACGACGTCGACGAGGGCCGGCCCCTTGTGCCTGAACGCGGCCTTCAGCGCCCCGGCCAGGTCCTTGGGCTTCTCCACCCGCGCCCCGAAGGCGCCGCAGGCCTCGGCGACGGCGGCGAAGTCGGGGTTGACGTTGGCCACACCGTGCGAGGGCAGGCCCGCGACCAGCATCTCCAGCTCGACCATGCTGAGCGATGAGTTGTTGAAGAGGACGACCTTCACCGGCAGGTCGTGCTGGACGAGCGTGAGGAAGTCGCCCATCAGCATGGTGAAACCGCCGTCGCCGGACATGGAGACGACCTGCCGGCGCCGGTCGGTGAACTGGGCGCCGATCGCCATCGGAAGCGCGTTCGCCATCGAGCCGTGCGAGAAGGAGCCGATGACGCGCCGCCGCCCGTTGGGCGAGATGTAGCGGGCGGCCCAGACATTGCACATGCCGGTGTCCACGGTGAAGACCGCGTCGTCGTCGGCGGCCTCGTCCAACACGGCCGCGACGTACTCCGGATGGATCGGGACGTGCTTGTCGACCTTGCGCGTGTAGGCCTTGACGACGCCCTCCAGCGCGTCCGCGTGCTTCTTGAGCATCCGGTCGAGGAAGCGGCGGCTCTTCTTCTCCTTCACCCGCGGGATCAGGCAGCGCAGGGTCTCCTTCGCGTCGCCCCACACGGCGAGGTCCAGCTTGGAACGCCTGCCGAGGTGCTCGGGCCGGACGTCGATCTGGGCGATCTTCACGTCGTCGGGCAGGAAGGCGTTGTACGGAAAGTCCGTGCCGAGCAGGATCAGCAGGTCGCACTCGTTGGTGGCCTCGTAGGCCGCGCCGTAGCCGAGCAGCCCGCTCATTCCCACGTCGTACGGATTGTCGTACTGGATCCACTCCTTGCCCCGCAGGGCGTGCCCCACCGGGGACTTGATCTTCCCGGCGAACTCCATGACCTCGGCGTGCGCGCCCGCAGTGCCGGCGCCGCAGAACAGGGTGACCGTGTCGGCGTCGTCGATCAGCCGCACCAGCCTGTCGATCTCCTCGTCGCCCGGGCGGACGGTCGGCCGGGAGGTGACCAGGGCGGTCTCGGCCGCCTTCTCCGGCGCGGGTTCGTCGGCGATGTCGCCGGGCAGGGAGACGACGCTGACCCCGCCCAGGCCGACGGCGTGCTGGATGGCCGTCTGGAGCAGCCTGGGCATCTGCTTCGGGCTGGAGATCAGCTCGCTGTAGTGGCTGCACTCGCGGAACAGCCGGTCGGGATGGGTCTCCTGGAAGAAGCCGAGACCGATCTCGCTGGAGGGGATCTGCGAGGCGAGGGCGAGGACGGGGGCCATGGAGCGGTGCGCGTCGTAGAGGCCGTTGATGAGGTGGAGGTTGCCGGGGCCGCAGGAGCCGGCGCACGCGGTCAGCTTCCCGGTGATCTGGGCCTCCGCCCCGGCTGCGAAGGCGGCGGTCTCCTCGTGCCTCACATGCACCCAGTCGATGCCGGAGTGGCGGCGCACGGCGTCCACTACCGGGTTGAGGCTGTCGCCGACGACTCCGTAGAGGCGTTTGACTCCGGCGCGGGTGAGGATGTCGACGAACTGTTCCGCGACGTTCTGTTTGGCCATGGCTCCAGCTATGGCACAGCGGGCGCCGTCACGCCTCCCAGACGGCGGCGGCCGTACGGTCGTCGGCGTAGCCCTTGACCCGGACGCGGCTGTCGGCGAGGAACTCGGCGAGGCCGGGCGGAGTGCGGCCGGCCCATCGCCGCGCGAGAAGTTCACCCAGGCCGGGCTCGCTCAGCAGCGGTTCGGCGAGACCCGCCGTGCACATCAGGAGCACATCACCCGGGTGGGCTACGGAGGCGCGGAAGCGGAACGGCTCGCGGGGCGGCTCGGCGAGCGGTTCGTCGTACGGGCCGCGGGGTGTGGTGATGCCTAGGTCCATGGTGAGCCGTGCGCCTCCGGGCGTCCCGCTCGACGGGGCGCCCGGCTTCCCGTTCGGCTTCGGCCTCACGCCGGGCCTTCCGTTCGGCTGCGCGCTCGGCGTCGCGCTCGGCTCTCCGTTCGGCGTCGCGCTCGGCCTTCCGCCCGCCCCTTCCTCCGGCCCACCTGCCGCCCCTTCCTCCGGCCCGCCTGCCGCCCCTCCGTCCGGCCCGCCTGCCGCCCCTCCGTCCGGCCTTCCACCCGCCCCTTCGCTCGGCCTTCCGCCCGCCCTCTCGCTCGGCCTTCCGCTCGGTGGTGAGCCGAAGCCGACGACGGGCTCGCCCGTGACGGCGCCGGCACTCGGTTCCATGTCCTGCCAGGTGCCGTTCCGCAGCCGGAGCAGTCCGCCCGCGCCGACTCCGAAGAACACCCGCGTACGGCACTCGGGGTCGGCGGGCAGCAGCAGGCAGCGCAGGGTGGCGGCGTAGTCGTCCGGGGCAAGGCCCTGTTCGGCGGCGCCGGCGCGCAGTCTGCCGAGGCTGCGGTCGGTGAGCCGGTGCAGGCCGGACTTGAGGTCGCCGCGCCGGGCCGCTCGCAGATCCTCGGCCAGCCGGACGTGGCTGCGGCCCACGGCGCGGCCGATCCACTGGCACACCTCGGCGGCGGCGCGGTGCGCCCCGGCGGTCGCGCGGGCACCGGTGGCCATCGCCACCAGGACGAGTGCCTGATCCGCCGCGCCGAAGCGGGCGACGAGCAGCGCGTCGCGGCGCGGATCGCCCCGGTACCGCGCGGAGTCTCCCCGCACGGACACGGCCCGCAGCGTGCAGGTGCCGTACCGGGCGCCGTCCAGCACAGTGTCCGCCACCAGCCCGTCGAGCCCGTCCGGGTCGGCGGGCGGCAGCGCGGTGGGCTCGGCGTCGTAGGTCGGCGGCCCGGAGCCGACGTAGTCACACGCGAAGGGTGAGGCCTCGCCCGTGCCGTCCCGAGCCTGTGGGGGCAGGGGCGGTGGCGGCTGCGAGGGGAGGAACGGTGGCGGGAGCGGGGGCAGGTGGGGGGTGATCCTCGGCGGGGGCGGTGGTGCGCCGGGGGCCGACCGGGGGGCCTGGAGGGGCATGACGGGCGGCTCTGTGAGATCGGCGGGGCCGGCCCCCGCGGTGGTGCGCTCGTGCGGGCCCTGCCGGAGCCCGGTCGGCGGTGAAGGCGGAAGCGGCGGCAGCGGTGACGACGGCGGGGGTGCGGGCTGTACGGGGGCGGGTCGCCCCTCGGCCGGCGGCTGTGGGGGTGGGGGGCCGGGAGGGCCGGGGTCTTCCGCCTCGCTGACCGGATCGGTGGGAGCGGCGGGCGACGGCCCCCAGGGGTCCCCTGCCCGGGGCGGGCCGGGATACAGCGGGGAACGCGGAGAGCGCGGTGAATCGCTGCCTGGAAGGCCTTCCTCGACGTCTGGTGGACGTGCCGGCCGTACCGGCCGTGCGGTACGGGGAGCGGGGACGTCGGGGGGCTTTGCCGCCGTCCACCAAGGGGGATGGTCTTCGACCGGAGGTGGTTGCGGCGGTTCCGGCTCCTCCTCGGCCTCCCGACCCGGCCTGCCTGCCACCGTCCTCGCCGCCGAGGCGAAGCGGTCGTCCAGGGAATCCGGCGCGGCCGTGGGGCCCGTGTCGCCGGTGGAGTCGTCGTACAGCTGCCCCCACCAGTCGTCGTCATGACCGGTGGGCCTTGCCCCCTGCTGACTCATGCTCCTGATTGTCCACCGACGGAGCCGTATGAAAACGGGGCATCCGGAAAATCCGGCGCACCGGCGCGCGCCGGACGGCGTGTCGGGGGGATACCTCGAACGGTGTTGCGAAGCGGTGTGGCCGAGCGGTCCCACCCCCCACGGGAGAACCGCCCGGCGACGCCACATTGGCAGAGTGACCGGCGGTACGGCGATGATGTCCGGAGGCGGGTTCCCGCCGTGGCCTTTTTCCGCCACGGACGGTCGCGCGCGGGGTGATGGAGAGCTTGGTCTCGGGGAGGGACGACGCCTGATGTTGGGAGTTCTGGGAGTTCTGGGGCTGGAGGACACGCACGAGTCGGCATACCGTGCTCTGGTGTCGGTGGGCGCGGCCGACGTGCCCGATCTCGCCCGGCGGCTGGCGCTCGGCGAGCAGGACACCGAGCGGGCGCTGCGCCGGCTGGAACAGAACGGGCTCGCGGCCCAGTCCTCGGCCCGGCCCGGCCGCTGGGTCGCCGCGCCGCCGGGGGTGGCGCTGGGAGCGCTGCTCACCCAGCAGCGGCACGAGCTGGAGAAGGCCGAGCTGGCGGCGGCGCTGCTGGCCGAGGAGTACCGGGCGGCGGCGGCCGAGCCCGCCGTGCACGACCTGGTGGAGGTGGTGACCGGCGCCGCGGCGGTCGCCCAGCGCTTCCTCCAACTCCAGCTGGGGGCGAGCGAGGAGGTGTGCGCGCTGGTCACCGACAACCCGGTCGCCGTCACCGGCATGGAGAACGACGCGGAGGAACAGGCCACCGGACGCGGGGTCCGCTACCGCGTGGTGGTCGAGCGGTCGGTACTGGACCAGCCGAACGGCATCACGGAACTGACCGCCGCGCTGGGCCGCGAAGAGCAGGTACGGGTGGTGGACCAGGTGCCCACGAAGCTGGTGGTCGCCGACCGGGCACTCGCCCTGGTGCCGCTCACCGCGCGCTCCTCCGAGCCGGCCGCGCTGGTCGTGCATGCCAGCGGCCTGCTGGAGCTGCTGTCCGGCCTGTTCGAGTCGGTGTGGCGGGGCGCGTTGCCACTACGGCTCGGCGCGTCCGGCGTGCGCGAACACGACCCGGACGGACCCGACGGCACCGACCTGGAGATCCTCTCCCTGCTGCTGGCCGGCCTCACCGACGCGAGCGTCGCCAAGCAGCTCGACCTGGGTCTGCGGACCGTGCAGCGCAGGGTGAAGCGCCTGATGGAGCTGGCCGGGGTCACCACCCGGCTCCAGCTGGGCTGGCACGCGTACGAACGGGACTGGGTGGCCCGCACACCCTGACCCGGCCCCCGACCGCCGCGCCTCCTGCACACACCCGCCCGCGTTTCCGCTCCTCGCTCCGCCCGGACATCTGCGGACCGCTCCGGACTCCGGCACCCTGGACAGATGGGAGCGTGGGACCTCCTGCTGGCCGGCCTGGTCGTTCTGCTCGGGCTGTGCGGCGTCCTGCTGCCCGGCGTGCCCGGATCGTGGCTGGTGTGGGCCGGGGTGCTGTGGTGGGCCCTGAAGGATCCGCGGCCACTCGCGTGGGCGGTGCTCGTCGGTGCCACGATCGTTTTGCTGCTGTCCCGGGCGGTGCGCTGGACGCTGCCACCCCGGCGCCTGCGCGGGGACGACGCCACCGGCCGCGTCATGGCGTACGCGGGCGCGGGCGCCTTCCTCGGCTTCGTCCTGCTCCCCGTTCTCGGCGCGATCCCCGGCTTCGTCGGCGGCATCTACCTCGCCGAGCGGTTGCGGCTCGGCCGGCACGGCGAGGCGAGGGCGGCGCTGCGCACGGTGATGCGCTCGGGCGGCTCCAGTGTGCTGACGGAGTTGTTCCCCTGCCTGCTGATCACCGGGGCGTGGCTGGGGGCGGTGCTGGCCGGCTAGCCGCGGGCGCTCTCCAGGGTGAGCAGGCGTGTCTTGCGTTCCAGGCCGCCCGCGTATCCGGTCAGGGACCCGTCCGCGCCGATCACCCGGTGGCAGGGGCGCAGGATCAGCAGCGGGTTGGCCCCGATCGCGCCGCCGACCGCGCGTACCGCTGGGCGGGAGGCCCCGATCCGCGCGGCGATCTCACCGTACGTGGTGGTCGTCCCGTAGGACACGGCGTCCAGGGCGCCCCACACGCGTTCCCGGAAGGCGGTGCCCTCGGCACGCAGCGGCAGCCGGAACTCCGTCAGCTCCCCGGCGAAGTAGGCGGCGAGCTGCTCCTCGGCCACCCGGAAGGGGCCGGTGTCGTGTCGCCAGCCGTCCTGGACGCTCCGGCCGCCCTTCTGCCCGGGCACGGAGAGCGAGGTGAGCGCGCCGTCCGGGGCCGCGGTGAGGAGCAGCCGGCCGACGGGGCTGTCGGTCTCGGTCCAGTACGTCGTGGTCGTGGTGGTGGTCGTCATCGGTGCTGCTCCCGTTCTCCCGCTGCGCGCAGGTGGTTCAGTGCGTAGGAGCGCCAGGGGCGCCAGGTGTCGGGCACGGCGACGCCGGGCGGGGCGACGTCCGGGTCGCCGAGGGCGCGGGTGCGGACGACGGCGGCCGTACGGGCGTCCAGACCGGGCACGGCGAGCAGCGCGCGCTCGGCGTCCGCACGGTCGGCCCCCGGGTCCAGGCGTACGGCGCCGTCGGCGAGGGCGGCGGTGAGTACCCCCAGGGTGCCGTCCGGTTCGGCCCCGGCGAGGACGGCCGGTTCGGGGAAGAGGTGGGTGAGGGCGCCGCACGGCGCGTCCAGCCTCTTGCCGTACCTCCGCACCAGCCGCTCGGCCGCGGCCCGCCCTGCCAGGGCACGGACGGCGAGTTCGTCGGGGTCGGCGGTGCCCGGTGAGCGCAGCCCGGGGCGGGCGGCGACCAGCGGGGCGAGCCGGGGGTCGGCGCCGAGCCGCTCGTCGACGGCGTACGGGTCGGCGTCGAGGTCGAACAGCCGCCGCAGCCGCTGGACGGAGGTGGTCAGGTCGCGGAGGTCGGTGAGGTGGAGGCGGGCGTCGAGCCAGCCGCCGCTGCCGGTGCGCGGGTCGCCGGGCCGCTCGTCGACGGCGACGATTCCGGTGCCGTACGGCAGGCGCAGGGTGCGCCGGTAGACGCGGTGGCCCGGCGGTCCGCTCACCTCCTCGACGCCCGTCACGGCCTCCAGATGGAGCAGGTCGAAGACGGGGCCGGGCTGGTAGGGGCCGCGGTGGGCGAGCCGCAGCGGGATTCCGGCGGACGGGGTGGCGGCCCGCCGGGAGGTCGCCCTGTCGCGGGCGGGGGCGGTGGCGCGCAACGTGCTCGGGGTGGCGGCGTAGACGGCCCGGATCGTGTCGTTGAACTGCCGCACGCTGGCGAACCCCGACGCGAACGCGATCTCGGTGACCGGCAGGCCGGTGGTCTGCAGCAGGACGCGCGCGGTGTGCGCCCGCTGGGCGCGGGCCAGGGCCACGGGTCCGGCGCCGAGCTCGGCGGTGAGCTGCCGCTGCACCTGGCGGGCGCTGTAGCCGAGCCGGCCGGCGAGCCCGGTGACGCCCTCCCGGTCGACGACTCCGTCGCCGATCAGCCGCATCGCCCTGCCGACGACGTCGGCACGGACGTTCCAGTCCGCCGAGCCGGGCACGGCGTCCGGACGGCACCGCCGGCAGGCCCGGAAACCCGAGCACTGCGCGGCGGCGGCCGTCGCGAAGAACCGCACGTTGCGCCGCTTCGGCGTGACCGCCGGACAGCTGGGCCGACAGTAGATGCCGGTCGTCTCGACGGCGAAGAAGAACGCACCGTCGAACCGGGCGTCCCGGCTGCGCACGGCCTCGTACCTGCTGTCCTCGTGCGGCTCGTGCGGCTGCTCAGCCGCCTCGTGCCACGCCTTCTCCCTCATGTGCTCCCTCACGCTGTCCAGTCTCCGCCAGGCCGGGACACCGGGCTGGCGGATATCGGACATCGCGCCGGAAGCCGTGACGGAGGCCATGCCGGACACGCGTCGGAGTCCGGCCGGGAAGGAGCTGCCGCTACCGCACGCGGCCCCGCTTGGCCTCCATCGCCGCCTTGCCGATGGCGCCCCGGCGCTTCCACTCCTTCCGCAGCTCGGCCCGCGCCCGGGCGTCGGTCTTGGCGATGATGCGCTGGTTCTCCCGCATGAGCTTGCGGTAGCTCTCCAGCCGCCGTACCGACAGCTCACCGGTGTCGATGGCGACGACGACGGCGCAGCCCGGCTCGCTCTCGTGGGCGCAGTCGTGGAACCGGCAGCCACGGGCCAGCTCCTCGATCTCGGCGAACACCTGCCCGACCCCGGTACTCGCGTCCCAGAGCCCGACGCCCCGCAGCCCGGGGGTGTCGATCAGCACGCCCCCGCCGGGCATCACGAGGAGGTTGCGGGTGGTGGTGGTGTGCCGGCCCTTGCCGTCGACGTCCCGGACGGCCTGTACGTCCATGGTGTCCTCGCCGAGCAATGCGTTGGCGAGGGTGGACTTGCCCGCCCCGGACTGCCCGAGCAGCACCGCCGTACCGCCGGCGACGACGGCGGCGAGGACGTCGAGCCCTTCCCCCTGCTCGGCGCTGACGGACAGCACCGGCACGCCGGGCGCGGCGGTCTCCACGTCCTGGACGAGGTGCGCCAGGGTCACCGGATCGGGGACGAGGTCGGCCTTGGTGAGCACGACCAGGGGCTGCGCCCCGGACTCCCAGGCGAGCGCGAGGAACCGTTCGATCCGGGCGAGTTCGAGCTCGGCCGCGAGCGACACGGCGACGATCGCGTGGTCGACGTTGGCCGCGAGGATCTGCCCCTCGGACCGCTTGGAGGAGGTGGAGCGCACGAACGCCGTACGGCGGGGCAGATACGTGCGCACGTAGCGCGGGTTGCCGTCCGCTTCGACGGCGACCCAGTCGCCGGTGCAGACGACGCGCAGCGGGTCGTGCGGAGTGACGAAGGCGGTGTCGGCCCGCAGGACTCCGTCGGCGGTGACGACGTCGCACTGCCCGCGGTCGACCCGTACCACCCGGCCGGGGACGAGCTCCTGGGCGGCGTACGGGGCGAACTCGGCCTCCCAGCCCTCGTCCCAGCCATAGGCGGCGAGGACCTGCTGAGCGCCGGAAGGGGAAGACGTGTCGAGTGAGGCGTTGAACAAGGGGGGCCCTTCGAAGGGTGGCCCCGGCTGCGCGCTCCGCGCGGAAGTCGAGTGGGTGTCAGCCGGAGACCACAGGGGTGGGAAGGATGAACTCCTGAATGCGGGCCGTGCCCGTCACCGTGACAGTCATCAACGTCCTCACCTCCTGCTTCTTCGAGACGAACCGACACCGTCCCTTCGGGAACGGCTGAGCAGCACCATAGCCTCGCCCCGGGGAGCGGCACCACCGATTAATCTGCACCGGTTCGTACCGCGGCACACGCCGAGGCCACAGCAGCAGCCGACCGGAGTCGAGCCAGAAGCCGCCCTCGTGAACAGAGCCACGTTCCGGGCGTTTTCGAGCGCTCGGCGAGAGGGGCGGCTCCTTGCTCAGCGGTGTCGGTCACACCGCGTGAAGGAATTCACCTACCACCGCGGTGAACTCGTCTGCCTTCTCGAAGAACACGACGTGTCCGGCGTCGATCTCGGCATAGGTGCTGTGTGGAATCACCTCGTGAAGGACGCGGCTGTGCTCGATGGGGACGGTGGCGTCCTGCGTGCCGCCGAGCACCAGGGTCGATGCCTGGATACGGGGCAGCAGGTGGCGGATGTCGACGCGGGTGTCGAGGTCGACGTGGCGCAGGGTGCCCGGAGTGGGCGGCATGTTGGGTATCAACCCTTCCACCTGGTCGCGGCCGATGGTGTTGAGGAAGGCGCGGCTGAAGCCGGTCATGGTGACGCTGCGGCCGAAGGCGGCCGGATCGCTGTCGCCAAGCTGCTGCCAGAGCGTGAACAGGTTGCGCAGGTATTCGTCGCTGTCGGTGTGCGCCCAGCCGGCGACCAGAACGAGCCGCCGTACGAGGTCGGGCCGCAGCGCGGCCACGGCCGCGGTGACCGCGGTGCCCATGGAGAAGCCGAGCAGGTCCACGGGGCCCGCGCCGGTGTCCTCGATGACTGCGATCACCTGCGCGGCAAGTCGCTCGACGGTCAGCGGTTCGCCGGCGTCGGTGGTCTGTTCGGTGCCGGACAGATCCGGCGTGATCACCGTGTGTGCGGCGGCGAACCGAGGGGCGATCTCCCCCCAGGTGAGCGCGGCACCCGCGGAGCCGGTGCCGTGCACGAGGACCAGGGTGGGACCGGTGCCGGTGATCTCGTAGTGAACCTGGGCGTCAGCGACGGTGACGGTGGCCATGGTGGAACCTCCTCGACTGGGAACAACGGTCACCGCGAGGTCGGGTGCTCCCGCCCTGCGGTGTCACCACCGTGCCGGTGAACGGCCAGGGGCGGCAGAGACCTGCTCACCCTGGGATCGGCAGTCCCTGGTTCGGCTCGGCCCACTCGTGCAGGATGACCGTCATGCCGATCAACCGTCGCGAGCTTGCCGACTTCCTGCGGAGCCGAAGGGACCGGGTGCGCCCGCAGGACGTGGGACTGACGCCCGGCCCCCGGCGGCGGACACCGGGACTACGGCGGGAGGAAGTCGTTCAGTTGGCCGGGATGTCGGCCGACTACTACATCCGCTTGGAGCAGGCGCGCGGGCCGCAGCCCTCCGCGTCCATGCTGGCCGCGCTCGCCCGCGCCCTGCGTCTGTCCGCGGACGAACGGGACCACCTCTACGTACTGGCGGGTCACCCGCCGCCCGCGGCCCGCACCGGCACCGGCCACGTCGGCCCGGGCCTGCTGCACCTGCTCGACCAGTTGCCGCACACCCCGGCCCAGGTACTGAGCGATCTCGGTGACGTCCTCGCCCAGAACACCATCGCCGAGGCCCTGTTCGGCGGGGTGTGCACAGTCTCCGAGCACGGCCGCAACGTCGTCTGGCGCTGGTTCACCTCCCCTGTCGTCCGGGCCGCCTACCCGCCAAAGGAGCACCACCACTACAGCCGTCTGCACGTCGCCGATCTGCGGGCCGCGGTGACACGGCGCGGCACCGACGCCGAGGCGACCCGGCTCCTGGAGCGCCTGCGCACGGCCAGCGAGGAGTTTCGCGAGCTGTGGGAACTGCACGAGGTCGCGGTGCGCAGGCACACCCGGATGCGGATCCTTCACGACGAACTCGGTGCCATCGACCTCGATTGCCAGGTGCTGCTGGCTCCCGAGGGCGACCACCGCCTCGCCCTGCACACCCCGCCGCCCGGCAGCGACACAGCCGGCCGCCTCGCGCTCCTCCAGGTCATCGGCACCGAACGGTTCCGCGAAGTCGATCCCGGCCGGAGCTGATTCGGCGTCGTCGACCTGCGGCCCGGGAAGCACCACCCGTCAAAACCCGGGAGGGGCGGGCACGCGGTGGGCCAGGAACCCCGGCTCACCGACGCGCCACTTCGGCAGCCGCGTGCCGTCCGAGCTCGGCGCCGGCGCGGTGGGCTGATCCGGGTCAGATCGTGCCCCCCGGGTCGGCCACCCCGGTTTCGAAGGCCCGTACGACCGCCTGGGTGCGGTTGCCGACACCCAGCTTGGACAGCACGTTGCCCACATGGGTCTTCACGGTCTCCAGACTCAACACCAGTTGGACGGCGATGTCCTGGTTGGACAGCCCCCGAGCCATGAGCCGGAGCGTCTCGGTCTCACGGCCGGTGAGCGCGGCGGTCACGGCGGCGTCCCGTCGTACGGGCCGGCCGACGGCCATCCGGCGGACCGCGTCCGGGAACAGCACGGAGTCGCCGGCCGTCACCAACCGGATGGCGTGCGCGATCTGCTGTGCCGGGGCCCGCTTGCGGATGAACCCGCTGGCGCCCGCCCGCAGGGCGTCCCAGACGTACTCGTCGTTCTCGAACGTGGTGATCACCACGACCTTCGGGGGGTCGGGCAGCGTCCGCAGGCGCCGGGTGGCTTCGATGCCGTTCACTCGCGGCATGCGCACATCCATCAGCACCACATCCGGTCGCAGCCGGGTCACCGCGGCCACGACCTCGGCCCCGTCGGTGGCCTCGCCCACCACGTCCAGGTCGGGCTTGGCCGACAGCAGTGTCCGCAGGCCGGTACGGGTCAGCTCGTCGTCGTCCACGACGAGCACGGTCACGGGCGGATCGACGTACTGGCCCGGCGCGTTGGAGACGTTCATGAAACTGACCGTAGCGGTATCCGGGCCATTATCCGCCAGTGTGTTTCCCCCACGTCCCCGCCGTCGCTGCCGGCACTGTCCACCACCCCGACGTGTATCTCCCCCCGAAGCAGCCGCACTCGATCCTTGATCCCCTTCACACCATGGCCCCCGCGCCGCTGTCGGGCAGGTGCCCCCGCACCCACCGGATTGATCAGCTCCATCTCCAGCCACCCGTCCCGCACCGTCGTCCGCAGCCGGATCCCGTCCTTCCCACCGTGCCGCATGGCATTGGTCAGCCCTTCCTGGACGACGCGGTACGCCTCCCGCGACACCGTGGCCGGCACTCGGGACAGGTCGCCCTGGACCTCCACCGCCAGCTCCGCACCCGTTCCGCGGACTTGCTCCACCAGCGGGCCCAGGTCCGCGAGGGTCGGCCGGGGCGCTGTGGACGGCCGTTCCTCCCGCAGCATCCCGAGGACATGGTCGAGATCGTCCATGGCGGCCCTGGAGGTCTCCTCGATGTTGTTCAGCGCGCGCCTGGCCCCGGCCGGGTCGGTGCCCATCAGCTCCACTGCCACGGCCGCCTGGATCGTGGACGCCGTCAGGGTGTGGCCGATCGAGTCGTGCAACTCCTGGGCCAGCCGGTTCCGCTGGGCCAGCAGGTTCATCCGCTCCTCGGCGGCGGCCAGCCGCTCGCCGAGCCGGTGGCCGAGGAACACCGGCGCGAGCGGCCGGAGCACGGCCGCGCCGCCGAGAGAGCCCCCGACCGCCAGCGCCAGACATCCCAGGGCCGGCAGCAACGCCCACGCTCCCCGCCAACCCTCCCCGATCCGCAGGGACAGCCCGAACACGGCCATGCGCTCCTCACCGCCCAGCCAGACGGCGGGAAACGCGACCGCTGCGAAAGCGGCCACGCACGAGACCGCGGTCACCACCCCACCGAGCACCATGTGCAGCACCAGCCACACCGACGTGCGCAGCCGGTTGTCCCAGCGCCGTCCCGTCGTGTCCAGCGGCGCGGGCAGGCCGGCCCCCAGCAGCCCATTGGCCAGCCGCACGCTCACGCGCCTGACCGTCAGAGGGGAGCCCATGGCCACGGTCACCACGGCGAACGCGAGCACGAAGCCCAGCACGCGGAATTCCGCCGGCCACCTCGGAGGTGCGAACAGGATCGCCGCCGTCAGCGGCGGAAGGCTCATGGCCGTGCCCAGCGCCGCGTACATCCAGCCCCGGAACACGGTCCCGCGCGAAGGCGGGCGAATTGATTTACGCACGGTCGGACCGTACCTGCGTGCCACGCCCGGCCGCCTCCCCCGAAAGTGCCAGAACTCCTCCCGACAACGGGGGAACCTGATTGGCTCCTGGTGGTGATACGCATCCTCCTGCCGAATGCGAGGGTTGGCGAACACAATCCCCGATGCGGGAACCGCGGTCACAGAAGCCGAAAGGCGTGTACGTACGTGCTCTCCAACGATTCGAAACCCGTCGCCCGTAAAGGCGTGGCAGCCTTCCTCCTCATTTCCTTCGCCGGAACCTGGCTGTGGCTGCTTTTCGCCCGATCGATCCTCGGACTGTCCCCGTTGAACCCGCTCCTGCAGCTTCCCGGCTTCTGTATGCCCGGCATCGCCGCAGTGGCCGTCCGCCGCTGGATCACGAAGGAGGGATTCGCCGACGCAGGCCTGAAACTCCACCTCAAGGCTGCCTGGCGCTACTACGCCGTGGCCTGGCTGGGGCCGCCGCTCATCGCTGCGGTCACCCTCGCTCTCGCCGCGCTGGTGGGCCTGTGGGAACCGGACCTGTCCGGCCCGGGCGGGATACCGGGAACGAGAGAACTGGCATCAGTTCTCGGCCTCATGGTTGTGGCCCTGATCCTTACTCCCCTCTACGCGGGCGAGGAATTCGGCTGGACCAGCTATCTCAGGCCGCGCATTTTCGGCGGCCGTACGGTGCCGTCTGCCATGGCCACGGGCCTCATCTGGGCGGTGTGGCACTTTCCACTGGCCTTCATCGGCTACGTCGAATTCACGAACGTGGTGGTCGGCCTGGCCGTGTGGACACTTTCCTTTCAGCTCCAAGAAGTCATGCTCATGTGGCTGTACCAGCGCAGCGGCAGCGTCTGGACCGCGAGCCTGGCCCACGCGGGGAACAACATGGTTCTCTTCCTGATCCTCGGTGACATGCTGGACGAGAAGGAAGGGCTGGGCGCAGCCACCCCCATGGTGCTGTCCCTCGTCCCGATGGCTGCCATCTGCCTGTGGATCGTGGGCAGCCGAAGGCTGACACGCGAGCGCCGGGTTCCGGACCCGTTGCTCGCACGGCACGGCGGCGGAACGGACTGAGGACAGCCGCGGACGCGCACCACCGGTGGTCGCCGCCCCCCTCGGATCGCAACCCGAGGGCGTGGCGGCGCATCCTTCGACGCGGCCTTCCGTGCCGTTGGTCTCCTTGTGAATGCGCCTTGGTCGCGTGCTACGTTGCAAGACTTTGTCGCGATCGGAAGGAATGCCATGGACGTCCCCACCCTCCACAGCCGGTTCCTCGTCGACGTGCTTCCCCGGATCCGGCAGGACACACGAGTGACCGGTGTTGCCCTCGCGGGGTCGATCGCGGGTGGACACTCCGACATCTACTCCGATGTCGACCTGATCGTGGTCATCGACGACGACGCGTTCGACTCGGTCATGAAGGAGCGTCTCACGCTGATCGGTTCATGGGCCGCGCTCGTGGCCGGATTCACCGGGGAACACGTCGGCGAACCACGCCTGATCATCACACTCATCGGGCCGCCCCTCCTCCATGTCGACTTCAAGTTCGTGCGGACCTCCGACTTCGCCGAGCGCATTGAGGACCGGGAGATCCTGTGGGACAGAGACGGCGGCCTGGGCGACTCGCTCGCGGAGCATCCACCGACGACGCCGGCGCCCGACCTCCAGTGGATCGAGGACCGATTCTGGGTCTGGGTGCATTACGGTGCGACGAAACTCGGCCGCGGCGAACTGTTCGAGTTCATCGGCTTTCTCGGCTACCTGCGCGAGGCCGTGCTGGGGCCCCTGGCCGCCGCCCGGGTGGGTGCGACACCCCGCGGCGTGCGCCACCTCGAATCCGTCGCACCCGACGAGACGCGCGACCTTCGGGCGACCCTGTGCGGCTACGACCGGCAAGACGCCGGTCAGGCACTCCTCGCGTGCGTCAAGCTCTACCGGCGGTGGCTGAACGACACAGGAGCGGTGATCGAACGCCGTCGGCACGCCGAAGGACTCGCCGTGCAGTACCTGCACGACGTCATCGGCCGGGCGAGCTGACCGCGCCCCCTCGGCGCACCGATCGGCGTCCCGCGACTGCCTCCGGTTCCGCGGTGACGGCGCCGCCCCTGCCTACCGACTCCCCATGGTGCGAGCCGAGGAGGCGCCTTCGGCGGTACGTCGTCACTCCTCGATCGGCATGGGGGCCGGTTCGGCCTCCTCCATGCGGCGGTCGGTCCAGTACTCCTCCACCTCGCGCTGGTCGTCCTGGACCTCGGAGGCCGATGTACCGCCCCCGGGCGCGGGCGGAGACGCGGGAGACTCGGACGTGTCCTGACGGAGCGCGACGACGGTGGCCACGGCCGCGGCGACGCCTGCGGTGACGACGAGGGCGCATGCGGTGAGGACGAGGGCGCGGATGATGCCGACGCGCTTCATGGGCGACCTCCGTGGCGAGTGGGGAGCCGTACGCGAACTACGGGAACGGCGCTCACCCGGCCACGCTACTGGTTGTGCGGCGGGGTGAACACCACTCCTCGGACGGCAGGTGCCGGAGCCCCGGCCGTCGGACATCGGCTTGACGCCGTCGCCGAAGCAGGGTCCCGGCCCGGGACGTCCCTCTCACGGGGTGGCCCCGGCGGCCGGGCAGGCGTCGACGGGGCCCAGGGCGGCGATGTCCGCCAGAGGCACCGTCACCTCGCCCGTGTCCGTCTTGAGTACCAGCCCGCCGTCGGTGACCCGCAGGGACTGACCGCAGTGGGCGGCCGAGGAGGTCCGTACGAGCAGCCGCGGCCCCTCCTGGGCCGGGCCGTACCAGGTGATCGCGACCGCTCCCACCAGCGCCGCACCACAGACCAGGGTGAGGAGCACGCCCAGCCGCAGCGCCCGCACGGCACGCAGCGTCTCCACGTGCTCGCCCGCCCGGAGCCGGGCGGCGGCGGCCGCGGTGTCCGAGGCGAGGGAGACCATGCCGGGCGCGCCGTGGGCCGCGCGCAGCAGCAGGAGGGCGCCGGCCGTGCCGCACACCAGGGAGAGCAGGAGTGTCCCACCGACCAACGCGCCGTAGGGCGCGGCGAGTTTGCTGACGTCGGTGCGTCCTTTGATCAGGCCGAATCCGAGCAGTCCGACGAAGAGGCCGGCCAGTCCGTGCCGCCAGGCGTACGCGGCCTCCCGGACGCGGGGCAGTTCGGCGGCCAGCAGGTCCAGGGCACGGCGGGCCGCCTCTCGGTCCGCGGGCGCCGCCGGGGGCCCGGGAACGACGCGCCGGCCGGCCGTCACGTCTGCTCCAGCCGTACGTTCCAGTAGGCGCCGCAGCCGGTCTCGTCGTCCGGCCGGCCGGGGTGCGCGGTCTCGCAGGTGCAGATGACCGGGATGCCCTCCGCGCGGTGCGACGGTCGCCGGTACGCGCGACGGACGTGGAGGTAGGTGCACGCGCACCCGCACCGAGGGCACCGCCCGCTGAGCACCACCGTCTCCTGGTTGACGGGGACGACGTCCAGGGCCTCGGTGTACGTCGCCGCGTAGTCGGCCCGCGTCGTCTCCCGGTACGCGACGGGCTCCTGGCCGGCGCCCGCCGCGGCACCGGTCGCGGCCGAACCCGACCGGGCCGGAAGGGACGTGCCGGTGCCCGTGTGCGCGTCCGTGTCCGTCATGTGTGCCTCCTCGCACCACCACATGCCTGTAGGCCGCCCGTTGGCCCGGCGCCCCGTCCAGGACACCACGGGGCACGCCGCGTCGGCGGGCCGCGGCCGGTAAACGCCCGGTCGGGACGGAGAGTGGTCGGTTGCCGGGCGGGAAGCGGTCGATCTCCGGTCGGCCGACGGGTGTCTCTCGTCAACCGGCCGTGCCGGAACGCGTCGACGGGCATGATGAGTACGGGAGGGAGAGCTGGATGGACGACGCCCCGCACCACGCCTCGCACGACGCTCCGCACCACGCTCACGCCGCGCAGCACTCGGACGACTCACCGGCCGGGTCTCCGGCCGGCGTCTCCGCACGTGCCGACTCCGTCCTGGCCGGTACGGCGGACTGCGTGGTCCCCTTCCGAGCCGGGGAGCACAGCGGTCCGAGCGGCCCGGAGCTGGACGCCCGCATCGACGAGGTCGCCCTGCTCGTCGACGAGTCGGGCGAAGCGTCCGGTCAGGAGACGCTCCGAGCCCGGCTCAGGGCGCGGCTCGGCGCACTGGTCGCCACGCGGTTCGTCCTCGGGCAGCGGCCCGAGGACCGCCTCCGGGCCCGCGAACTGCTCCAGGAGGCACGCGAGTCCGAGCTGCTCGACGCGGCGGGCCGGAGCACCGCGCGCCGCGATCTCGTCGCCCTGCTGGGGTCACGGCTGGTGCGACTGGACGCGACGGTGCGTGAGACGGGGTTCAACACCACGGACGGCCTCCGCCTGGGCGACATCCGCATGGCCATGGAGATCGGCAGGCCCGAGAAACAGGGCGGCTCCGGCATCCCGGAGGACTCCCACCTGCTGTCCCAACTCCTGTTGGCGAACGAGTCGGTGAATCTGAGTCCCGAACAGCGCGAACATCTCCTCCTCATCGACACCGCCACGGAGGCGATGCAGCGCAACGACATGCCCGGTGTGTTGGCCTCGGCGGAGCAGCTGATGCGGTCCGGCCGGTACGAGGGCTCCTTCCTGCCCCGGATCCTGAACTCCGTGATGCCCACCCTGCGGTCGGTGTTGCCGGACGAGTCCCCGGCGGACGGGGGCGAGCAGGCCACGGGCCCGCAGGGCGGCCTGGACGCCGTGTGGGAGATCCTGGCCCTGACCGAGGTGCAGGAACCCGGAACACTGGATCCCGTGGAACTGCCCAAGCTCATCGACGCCCTGACGGGCCGCGAGGACGCCGGGCCGGGTGGTCCCACACTGTCCGCCCGGATGATCGCGGCCATGTCCCACTTCTCCCAGGCCACCCGTACCGGCGACATGACGGGCATGAATGCCGGGCTGAGACTTGTGCACGAGGCTTTCGTGGCCGAGGAGTTCGACGAGGGCCAGCTCGCCGACTGGCTGCCGGGTGTCATGGCCGGCATGCTCGCCGGGGCTTCCATGACAGGAGGCAGCCTCCAGGACGAGGACCTGGCCGACGCCATCCTGCGCGACCTCGAGCGGGCCGACGCCCCCGCGGGCGGCCGGCTGGCGATGAGCCTGCGCGCCTCCGGCCGGATCACCCGGCTACAGATCGCCCTGACCCGGGCGTTGGACAGCGGTGACGGCGACGCCGTCGAGTCCGTGCTGCTCGACCTCCAGGAAATGGAGGACTCGCTCGCCGGGGCCGAGGAATGGGTGACGGTGGGGTACTCGTTCCTGCTGGGCTCGGCGTATCTGGCGATGGCGCTGCGCAGCAGGACGACGCAGGACGTCCGCACGGCCGTGCACCACTTCGAGCAGGTCATGGAAGAGTCGGTGGAGACCCTCGCCATCCGGAAACTGCTGGACGCCACGTGGGCACCTCTGCTGGCGCTCACCGCGCAGTTGGACAAGGACCCCAGCCGTCTCGCCGCGGGGATCGAGCGTACCCGGTCCGCTCTCGAGGGCCCGGGAGTGACCTTCGACTTCGAGGCCCGCGTACGGAGGGTGCTCGCCCTCGCCCTGGGGACGCTGCACGAGCTCACGGGCGACCCGGCCGCCCTGGACGAGGCCGTGGCGGAGCTGCGGCTGGCCCGGTCGGCGCTGCGGCCGGACGCCCCGGGCAACGCCTCCGTGCACGGGGCGCTGGCAAAGACACTGGCCGACCGGGCGGGCGCCCGGCCCGGCACTCCCGAGGCCACCGAGGACCTGCGTGCCGCCGTGGACGCCGCACGGGACGCGCTGCGGGCCACGGCGGACGACGTGCTGCTTCAGGCGGGGGTGCGCCACGGCCTGCGGATGGCCCGGCAGGGCGCCGACCGGGGATGTACTGCGGCCCTGTGGGCGCTGCGGATCGGGGACCCGGAGGAGGCGGTCGGCTGTCTGGAGGCCGGCCGCTCGCTGGTGCTCCGGGCCGCCGCGGTGTCCTCGGGCGTCGCCGACCGGCTGACCGCGCTGGGCGCGCCGGAACTCGCGGAACGCTGGCGCACCACCGCGCCGGCGGGAGAGATACCGGCCGCCGACGGGGTGGCCCGCTCCGCGCTCGACGAGCTGCTGTCCGGTTCGTCCGGCGGGCCCGCGCTCCCGGGCGCCGTGCGGCGAGAGTCACTGGCCCTGCTGCGCGGCCGGGAGTGGCCGGCCGCCGAACCGTCGGCCGAGACGGTGGCCGCCCTGCGCGCCGGTCTGGCCCGGTCCGGGGCCGACGCCCTGGTCCATCTGCTGCCGGGCTCCGGGGCCGAGGACGGCGCGCTGCTCCTCGTCACCCCGGACGGGCCGGTCGGCGTGGTCCGGTCGCCCGAGCTGTCCGTGGCCGGCCGGGCCCCGGTGAGGGACTTCCTGGCGACCGGGGCGGCCCGGCAGCGTCTGGAGTCGGCCGACGGCGAGGTGTCGCCCCAGGAACTCGACCGGGCGGACCGGGCATGGGCGTCGGCGCTCACCGCGCTGTGCGACTGGGCCGGTGGCGTCGTCGGCCCGGTCCTGGACCACCTCTGCCTGTGGGGACGGGCCCTGCGCGAATCCGGACTCGCCCGTCACCCTGGGGGCTTCGCGGGCCCGCACTCCGCCGCCGCGGAAGACGCGCCCGAGCCCGCCGTACGGCTGGTGCTGGTGCCCTGCGGCGAACTGGGCGTGGTGCCGTGGCAAGCGGCCCTGCTGCGACCGCCCCTCGGGGCCGGCGGCCCGGATTCGGTGCGGCTGTGCGAAATCGCGGTGGTCTCGCACGCGGCCTCGGGGCGTGAGTTCCTCCGCGCGTCGGCACGGCGGCGCATGCGCCCGGCCGAGCGGCCCGCCCTGGTCTTCCACGGGCACGACCTGATGTGGGCGGAGGAGGAGGTCGAGGTCCTCCAGGAGCGGTACTACCCCGGTGCCGGGCAGTTCACCGAGTCGTACGGCACCACTCCCACTCCGGAGACGGTACTGGGGCTGCTCGGCGCGCGGGACGCCGCTCCCGCCTCGCTGGTGCACCTCGCCTGCCACGGGCTGGCCGGGCCGGACCCGACCACCTCCACGCTGCGGCTGGCCCCGCCTCCGGCGACCGCGGCGGGCGGCGCCGTCAGCGCCGACCTCACCCTCAGCACCCTGCTGGACACCCCGTCCGGAGACGCCTCACCGAGAACGCAGGGCCCGCTGGTGGTGTGCAGTGCGTGCGAGACGGACCTCACCACCCGCGACCACGACGAGGCCCTGACGGTGACCTCGGTCCTGGTCCACCGACTCGCGGCCGACGCCATCGGCTCCCGGTGGCAAGTCCCCGACGGCAGCTCGGAGATCCTCATGCTGGTCCTGCACGACCGGCTCGCAGCGGGGCTCGCGCCGCCGGACGCACTGCGGGCAGCGCAGCGCTGGATGATCACCCCGCCGGATCTGCGCCCCGCGGTGGCCGGGCTGACGGACGTCTCCGGCTACCGGCTCCGCCAGGATTTCCGCGACCGGCCCGAGACCTGGGCCGCCTTCGTCCACCAGGGCAATCCAGCCCCGGCCGCACCGCCCGAGACCGCCCAGGGGGGAACCCGGTGAATCCGACCGACCTGCTCCTGTCACTGAAGGAGAACGCCCGCCTGCTGTCGGGCGAACTCGACGAGGAGGACCGGCAGAAGGTCGTCTCGGCGCTGCGCCTGCTGCACGACGAGGCCGTCGCCGGCCGGGCGCCGGGCGCGGCCCGCGCGCTGCGCCGCCTGATGCGCGCGCTGGCCGTGCTCCCGCCCGGCCATCCCGTCGCGCGACATCTCGACGGACGGCGGTACGCGTCCGAGGCCCCCGGCGTCCCGTCCGCCGCGCTCGTGGCGGACCTGATCGTTCTTTTGGGCCAAGCACCGGACGGGCCGGAGGAGTTGCGCCGCTCTGCCCGCGCGCGGCTGCTCGCCGCCCCGGCCCTGTCGCCGCGGGAGCACGCGGGCCTGCTGGCCCGGGTGCCGGACGGCGCACCGGAGCCACCCGGGGTGATCCGCCTCAACGACCCGGGGATCGGGCCGCGTTATCCACGTTTCCAGTTCAGGCCCGGCACGGCCGAGCCGCTGCCGGTCGTACGGCGGATCAACGAGCTGCTGCGGGCCGACCGGGACCCCTGGGGTGCCGCCGACTGGTGGCTGGGCGGCAACGCGTGGCTGCGCGGGGTCCCGGCGGATCTGCTCGGCACCCTCCCGGACGAGGACCTGGTGGCGGCCGCCGCCGAACTCGTGGTGGGTGACTGATGGGCGGGCAGATTCCGCCCGACGGCGTACCGATGGAGCCGGTGTTCACCGGGCTCGCGGCGGGAACCCTGCTCTGGCGCTGTCACGAGGCCCAGTACGGCGTGGGTCAGTACAACCGGCGCACGGCGCACGAGTACTTCAAGGGAAGCCGGTTCGACCCCACGGACAAGGACCCGTACCCGTACCTGTACGCCGCGCTCGATCCGGTGACGGCGCTCGCGGAGGTGCTGCTGAGGTCGGTGGAGTTCGACGACCGGGCGGCCGTCCGGCAGGTGCCGTGGGCGCAGGCGTCCCGGTACCTGCTCTCGGCGGTCCGTACGGTCTCGGACGTGACGATGGTCGACCTCACCAGCGCGGAGGGCCTGGCGGCGGTGTGGCAGGACGACTGGCTGGTGACGAGCATGGAGTACGCGCAGACCCGGTACTGGGTGCGGCTGATACGTGAGCACAGCCCGGAGGCGCAGGGACTGTGCTGGACGTCCAAGCGCTGCATGCCGCGGCGAGCCCTGCAGTTGTTCGGCGACCGGTGTCCCGAGGCGCTTGTCGCGTCCCGGCCGGAGGAGTGCTACCGCCTGGACTCCCCCGCCGGCCTGGCAGAGGTCAACCGGCTGCTGGGCCCGCTGCGGGCGGTGGTCTCCCAGCCGGAGTTCTGAGCGGTCCGCTCAGCTCCCGGCCCCGACGACGGCCCCCGGGGTACCGCGGCGCACCCGAGGTGTGCCGCGGTCAGTTCTGACCGGCGGTCGGCAGCATCGGCCAGTTCGCGTCCAGCTTCATGGCCGCCTCCGTCATCGCAGGATCGCCGGATCCCTCGATCAGGCCGTCCAGATAGTTGGAGGCCGCCGCGTCGTAGAGCGCGTGCACGGCGCGGATCCGGTGCTCCGTCGCCTGCCGGCGGTCCTCCCTGCGGGCCTCGGCCGTGTTCTGCGTGGCCCGTGCCCGTTCCGTCGCCGCGACGCTCTCCTCTCGGCGCCGCAGGAGTGCGTCGCGGTCTTCCAGTGCCGAACGGTAGGCGTCGAGGAAGGGGTGTTCGCGGAAGAGCCCCAGGAGGAAGCCGATCCCGCCGGACAGCAGCAGGAGTGCACAGAACATCGCGGTGACCGTCTGGGGCGCCAGATCCAGGCGGTCGAGCAGGGTGGAGGTCGGCCCGGTGTCCGCGCCGACGAAGCCCTCGGCCTCCGGCGGCAGTTCGGTCTCGCCCTCACCCTGCGTCACGAACTTGGCGCGCAGGACGCCGAACAGGACGGTCAGTGCCACCCATACCCCGAGCAGGGTGAGGGACGGCAGCCAAAGGGCGCGGACGGCTCCGGTCGTGGCCCGCCAGCGCAGCATGCGGCCGGCCAGGTGGGGCAGCAGGACCATGACGAACGCGGCGGCCGCGGCCAGCGTGATGGTCTGGGTGTCGGCGTTGACGCTGCCCACCCCGTGGAACGGCTGGAACGCCGCCCAGTAGATGGGTGCTTCCACCAGCACGAGCGCCAGAAGCGTCGCCCACGTCATCCAGCCGTGCAGCCCGGGCCGTTTGGCCAGTCCCTCCCACGCGTCGGCGGTGACGTCCCCGACCGCGGTCCGCTCCCCGAGGTGCGGCGCCCGCCCCGGTGTCGGGCCGCCGCCACCGTCACCGTCACCGTCGGCGGACCGGGGGGCCTCACCTGTGCTGGGCACCGGCTGGAGGAGGTCCGGTTCCTCTTCGGAACGGGCCTGCCGCGCCTGCTCGGGGACGACCGCCGGCGTTTCAGGAGGCCGGTCGTCGCCGGCGCGGCGGGGTGACGGTACGGCGGGGAAGGTCTTCTTCACCCACCGGTCCTCCAGCCGGCGACGGATGCGGTCGCGGAAGCCGTTCCAGTGGTTGGTGCGCCGGGCGAGGGCGTCCAGTTGCTGCTTGGTGGTGGCGATCTGCTCCTCGGCCTCGCGCAGGCGGTGGTCGATCAGCCTGGTGTCCGTCGTCCACTTGGTGACCGCGGACTCCGCGGCGGCGTCCTGCCTCTTCGCCTCGTCCTCGGTGTCCGCGGCCTGTTTACTGATCCCCTGGATCGCGCAGTCACGTTGTGAGGCGAGTGTCCCGAAGTAGAGAGGGCGCCCGCCCCGCAGCACCCAGGGGTCGAACACCTTCCGCTTGGCCGCCTTGTGGCCCATGGCTCTGGCGGTCCGCAGCAGTCGCCGCTCGGCCCGGTCGTTGAGGACGGCGGACCCGGCGGACCTCGGTACGGGCGCGCGGCCGCGTCCGCGGACACCGCTCTGCGTGTCCGCCCTGCGGGGTGCCGGCGGGCTCAGCCGACCGCGCCGCCGGCGGCGCGGCTCACTGGTATTCGTTGTGGACATCGGCCTTCGCCCTCTCTTCCAGGACCTCCATCCAGAACGTCTCGAACCCCTCGAACTCACTGGCCCGGTCCCCGTACTTCATGCCGAAGCCGACGGGGTAGACGTCCATGCCGTTGATGGCGGGCAGGCCGCGTTCCTTGACGAGGGAGGAGATGGCCTTGTCGCGCCCCGCCTCGGTGGTGAGGTCGGCGTCGCCGATCGAGAACTCGGGGTCGGACTGCTCGAAGTCGCTCACCACGAGCAGCTTGGCCTTCGGACCGTCCGAGGGCATCACGGAGGCGATGCGGTCCAGCGCGCCCCACACGTCGGAGCCCGGGCGCTCCTTCATGGCGCACTCCAGTTCCTTGAGCGCCTGCCCGGCGGCGCCGGCGCGGGCCTTGCTCCGCTGGCTTTCCTGGTCCGTCGTCTCGTCGTGCGGCGGGTCGAGGTCGACCCGGTCCACCTTGCACGAGGAGATCTGGGAGGTGTACGTGATGGGGGCGAAGTCGACGGTGCCGCACTTCTGTTCCTCGAGGAACGGGAGCAGTTCGTCCTTCAGCTTCGCCTCCGCGTCGAAGCCGTTCTTCGTCGCGGCCGCCGAGCCGGAACCGTCGACGACCACTCCGCAGGGTGTGGTGAGCGCCTCCGACTGCGAGGTGCAGGAGGCCAGGGCGGCGACCAGGGCCGCCGCCGGTATCAGGGCGAGTGGCCGACCCCTGCGGGGCGGCCGGGGCCGCACAAGTGCTGAGGAGTGCACGGTGACCTTCCTTGTGGAGGGGGAGCTCATCCCCCGTTGCCTGTTCCGCGCGGCGCGCCTGTCCCGGTGGCCTGCGTGTCGAGGATGGCCAGGGCCTGCGCGATCGCCGCCGGGTCGCCGCCCGTCCGGGGTGCCCCGGGTCCGTACCAGCGGTCGGGCAGCAGGCCGTCGTCGATCCGGTGCCAGGTGGTGTCCAGTTCGATCCGGCCCGGCAGCCAGCCGGTCGGGCGCCGCTCCGGGATCTCGGACGAGCGTCGGGCGCGTGTCCAGACGGCGTCCCAGTAGCAGGTCAGCAGGTGGTTCGCCTCGTCGACCAGGCCCTGGGCACGGGACCGGCAGACGGCCGCCGAGTTGCGCCAGTTGCCGACCGATCTGCCGTAGCCGGCGAGGGCGGCGGGCGCCGGTTCGCCGCGCTCCGTGTACTGGTTGACGACCCGGACGGACTCCGCCTGGATCTTCGCGCTCAGTGCGCGGTTGCCGAGCAGCATGCGCGAGCGCAACCGGGTGGTACTGCGCAGCACCTGCGCCCGCACGCCCAGCACGTAGGGCGGCAGGCCGTCCGTGGAGGGGTGCCGCCCCTCTCCGATCTCCGTCAGCACGTCCAGGAGTCCCGGTGCGTCGCGTCGGCCGTGGGCGCGGGCGACGGACGCCGAGACGATGCCGATTCCCAGTCTTCGGGCGGTTCCGCCCGTGCGGCCGGAATTGATCATTTGAGCTACCCCCATTCCCGTGCGATCTCCGTGGAGATCGTGGCGCGGTGACGGAGAGAGTAGCGGAAACAATCTCCTCCGGAGAGGCGAAATCAGAGGGGGAACAAACCATTCCGGCGGCCCTCCGAAAAACAACCGGATTCCGCCCGGCATCCGGCCGGACAGAGGCGGGAACGCGATTGCGGGCCGGATCCGGAGCCCGACATACTCGCGGTCAGCACCCGGAGGAGGAGCGGTCATGGACGTCCGGATCGGCGGGACCCACTTCCCCCTGGAGACACTGGGGCCGGGCAGGCGTCTCGGTGTCTGGTTCCAGGGCTGCTCGCTGGCGTGCGCGGGCTGCATGTCCCGGCACACATGGAATGCCCGAGGGGGGACGCGCGTATCCGTTCCCGCGCTGCTGGAGTTGTGGGGGGAGGCGTTGGAAAAGGGTGCGGAGGGGCTCACGGTCAGTGGCGGTGAGCCCCTCCAGCAGCCGGACGCGCTGGCCGGGTTGCTGGCCGGCGCGGCCGGTCTGCGGGACGAGGCGGCGGGTCTGCGGGACGGGGCGGAGGGTCTGCGGGACGGGGCGGAGGGCGCCTCGACCGCCGGGGGAACCGACGGGGCCGACCTGCTGGTGTACACGGGCTACGAGCCGGAGGAGCTGACGGAAGGCCAGAAGGCGGCACTCCGGCATACCGACGCGGTGATCACCGGTCGTTTCCGGGTTGCCGAGCCGACGGGCCTGGTGTGGCGGGGCTCCGCCAACCAGCGCATCCGGCCGCGCACCCCCCGGGGCGTCGCCCGCTACGCGCCGCACCAGGAGCGGGAGAGCACGGGTGCTCGCCTCCAGGCGGTGGTCGACACCGGGGCCGCCGTGGGTCTGCGGCTCTACGGGGTGCCGTTGCGCGGCGAACTGGCCCAGCTGGAACGGCGGTCGAAGGAGGCGGGGGTGTCGCTCAGCGATCCGAGCTGGCGGCCCTGAGGACGTCGGCGTGGTCCGGTCGGCGCGTCACAAGACGCACCGACCAGGTGGTGTCCTCGCGCAGTTCGCGCCGGACGGCCCACAGCAGCCAGCGGGCGGCGATCAGGGCGGGCAGGCCGCCGCGCCCGGCGCCGATCAGGGGGAAGCAGATGGTGGACAGGGGCAGGGAGAGGGCCGCGCGCTCCGTGCGGGCGAGGGCGAACGAGGCCTGCACGGCCTCGGCCAGTGCGGCGGGTGCGACGTGGTAGCGGTCACCGTCTTCCACGGGGGTGGAGACGGCGGCGTGGTGGATGCGTCGTACGCCGTGCGCGGCGAGAGCGCCGGGAGAGGTGGCGACCACGGTGCCGGGCCGCACCGGCAGGCCGGCCCGGCCGTGGCTGCGGAGCCAGGTGCCCAACTCGCGCGGCAGGACGTCGTCGACGATCTCTCCTGCGGTGTTCCGGGTGGCGGCGGCCCTGCGCAGCGCGCCGGAGACGGTCGGACGGAAGATCTTGGACATCTCGAGGTAGACGTTCTCCGAGGAGACCAGGATGTCCGCGTCCCGTACCAGTTCTATCGGGCAGACCCGGATGTCGATCCGGGCGGCCACGTGTGCGGGCACCGGGGCGGCGGACGGCGGATCGGCGAGCAGGAGGGAAGCGGGTGTCGCGGGTGCGGTCCGCGACGCGGTGTCGCCCGCCGTGACGTGACGGCCCTCGCCGTTCGGGAGGCCCTGACCGTTCGGACCACGGCCGCTCGGGCCACCGCCGTTCGCGCCGCTCTGGCCGTTCGGGCCCGGCCTCGCCGTGGCTTCACGTGTCAATGCCAGCGCTGCGGTGGCCAGTTCGGCGAACACCTCGAGCTCGTAGCTGCGCCGGAACCGTTCGGTACTCACTCCATAGACGGCCGCCGCGGCCTTCCGCCGGTCGGCCGCGGGGACCCCGCGCCGGTCGGCGAACAGCCCGAAGGTGTGCGCGGCGGCGCGGGCCAGCGGATCACAGCCCGGTCCGTCGTGCAGCGGGCCACCGCCCGTGAGGCGGCGCACGGCAGCTGCCAGCAGCCGTTCGATGCCCTCCAGTTCGTCGTCCTCCCCGCCGCACAGCCCGGCCGCGAGAGCGGTGTCCCGCAGCGCTTCCCGGGCGCAGTGCCGGAGCCTGGGCAGTCCGGGCCGCCTGAGGGCCCTGAGTTCCTCGACGAGGCTGTGGTGCGGGGGAAGGGAGCGCATGCGGTGCATGGTAATCCGGGAGAGACGAGAAGAGACCGGTCAGGAGTGCGCCCCCTGTATGCGCCGGTGCGCGCCCTGCTAATTCCGCGGAACCCGTCCGTACCGGGAATTGCCTTCGGTATTGTCTTGCCCCCCTCTCCCCCGTCTTTGCGGTCGTCCCCGATGTCGACTTTCCGGAAGGCCGATCGTGACTGATTTCGTCTCTCCCGAGGACGGCGGATTCACGGATGCCGGCCGGACCGAGACCCGCCCCGTACGCGACGACGTACCACCGGCGCTGGCCCGCAGATTCGTCCTGGTCAAGGTCATCAAAGCCGCCGAACGCCCCAGCCAGGCCGTCGTGCTGCGGGTCCGGGAGAGCGACGCGGGGGCGAGTGACGCACCGATGGTTCTGAAGTGGTACCACCGCATGCACGCCCCGGACCCGGCGGTGGGACGGCTGCTCGGCGAGGAGCCCGGTCCGCACCTGGAACGGCTGGTCGAGGCCGGCCTCGCCGACGGCCACCCCTACCAGCTGTTCCGGTCGCACGGGGAGACGGACCTGCGGGCCTACCTCGACGGGAGTCCCGGCCCCATGCCGCCCGCCAGGGTCGAGGAGGTGACCCGGCAACTGCACGTCGCGGTGTCCGCGCTGCACCAGCGGGAGATCGTCCACCGCGACATCACCCCGGACAACGTCATGGTCGAGAGCCGCCGCGGGAACGCGCTGGACCTGGTACTCGTCGACTTCGGGGTCGCCGCGTACCGGCCCGACGAGGACCCGGGACCGCGGCGTGCCTGGCGGGGCAAACCGAAGTACCTCGCGCCCGAGGCCGGTTCCCTCCACCAGACCGTCTCCGAGGCGGGAGACTGGTGGTCGGTCGGCATGATCCTCGCCGAACTCGCCCTGGGCACGCACCCCGTCGACTTCTTCAGTGACGAGGCGGTGCTCAGGGAGACGGCCACGCACGACCCCGATGTCAGCGGCGTCCGCGACGGGCGCACCCGTCGGCTGTGCGAAGGGCTGCTGACCCGCGCCCCGGAGGACCGCTGGGGTGCGGACGAGGTCGCGGCCTGGCTGGCCGGCCAGTCACCTCCGGTCCCCGGCCGGACCCGGGGAGAGCCGCCGGGCACCCCGCCACCCTCCGACCTGCGCCCCTTCCACTTCCTCGGCGAGCGGCACACGGAACCGGAGCACCTGGCCCGGGCCCTGGACCGCCACCCGCCCGCCACGGCCGCGCTGCTGTCCGACGCCGAGGACCGCGCCGCCCTGGTGGAGTGGCTCGGACAGTTCGAGACCGCCGGCGGGCGCAGCCCCGAGGAACTGCGGCGGCTCACCGCGCTCCGCGGCGAACTGCGCGAGCCCCCCGGCCCGGAGACCGCCGTCCGGCTGATCACCTGGCTCGGCCCGTACCGCGAAGTGTCCCTGTGGGGCCTGCCGCTCACCCCCGAGGGCATCCGCGCGCTGAGCCAGGGGGCCCGCCGGGACGACTCCGAGGCCCTCGCCCTGATCCGGCACCTGGCGACGGCACCGGAGATCCTGACCGTCCTGTCCCGCCGCCCGCGTGGGGAAGGACTGGACGAGGTGCGCGTGCGCTGGGACACACTGCGGGACCGCTGGCCGCACCTGGTGCGGGAGGTGCGTCGCGCGCCGGACATCGCCGGGCTGGACCGCGTCCGCCGGGCGCTGAGGCGGACCTCCGCCGTGGACGCCCGGCTCCTCGAGCTGGCCCGTGAACCCGACCACGCGACATCCCGGCTCGCCGCGGAGGCCGCCACGGTGCGCGGCCGGCTCAACGCGCCCGTGCCCTGGTTCGACCGGCTCGTGGATTCCGGCGAGGACAGTGAGCCGCCGCGACTGCTGATGGCGCTACTGCTCGCCGGGCACGCCGTCCGAGAGGCGAACGAGCGGCACTCGCGCCAGGTCGACGAGGAGATCCAGCGGCTGATGGACGAGGACGCGGACGGTGTCGTGGCCGTCATGCGGCGCATGGACCGGCTGCCCACGCTGGCCTGGGCGCTGTTCGGCGCCACCGTGCTGACCGCGCCGTGGTGCTTCGTGATCGGGTTGGCGGACGTGCTCGGCCGCGCCTCCCAGGAGGCGGTCGTCACCGCCTGGGTGCAGACGGTCCCGGCGGCGGCCGTGGTCTTCGCGACGGAACTGCTGACCGCCGCCTACATCGGGCCGCCCGCGTACCATCCGCACCGGTCGCTGGCCGGTCTGCTGATCCGTACCTCCGACCGGCCCGCGACGTTCGTGCGCTCCGGTCGGTTCTGGTCGGTGCTGCTCGGCGCGGCCGTCCTGGTCGGGGCGGTGCTGCTGGGCTTCTACGCGCTCGCGGTCGCCCCGTGGGTGTGGCCCCTGGCCAGTGTCGTACTCCTCGCCGGGTGGGGCGTGCGCCGCTGCCACGCGTGGCGCCGGGAACGGCGCGCCCGGCTGGCCCGCCGGGTCGGCGTGCGGCGCGGACGGGTCGCCGCACGCCGTGCCTGACGGGTCGTCAAGCATCGGATGTCCGAGACGAGTGACCAGGGTACGAGTGACCAAGGCACGAGTGGCCAAAGGCACGAGTGATCAAGAAACGGGAGGCAGGGGATGAGCGTAGGAGCCGCGTTTCCCACCCTCGACCTGGTGGCACCGGGGGTGGCCTTTCCGGCTCAGGCCCCGCCGGTCGACCTGTACGCGGTGCCGGAAGCCGGTGCGGCACAGGTGGCCGACGCCGCCGCCCAGGCGTCCACCCACGTGGGCGACGCCGCCACGCAGGTGTCGGACGCGGTGAGCCACGGGTTGCAGGAGGCGGGCCAGGCCGCGCTGGAGGCCCTCGGCACGCTCAGCGGCGTGCTGCTCGCGGGCCGGGCCGCGATGCTCACCACCCGGGTCCTCGCCTCGGCCGCCGTCCGGGCGGCCGAGGAACAGCGTTGCCTGGAGCGGCAGGAGGCCCTCTCCGCCACCGCCGCCGAACAGTGGGAGGCGGCCGCGTACGCCGTGGTACGGGCAAATGCCCGCAGGACCGCGCTGCTGGCCCGGCACGCCCGCGCCAAAGACCCGGGCGGGGGTGGCCAAGGACCGCCGCGCCCCGACCTCCCTCCGCCCCTGGACCCGGTGGGCCGTCCGCTCGGCGCGCTCCGAGCGGATCTGGTGTGCTTCGAGGAGGCCGTGCGCCGGGCCGAGGCGGCGCAGACGGACTGGGAGGTCGGCCGGCTCACGGACGTGATGGACGAGGCGGGCGACGCGGAGGAGGCGGACGAGGCCGACGACACCTGGCGGCGCCTGATCCGGGAACGCCGCGAGGCCATACTGAGCCGCCACCTGACCAGCCGCGCTCCTGGTGCCGAGCAGGCCGGCCAGGCCCCCGTGGAGCCGCCCCGCGCGACGGCGGACACCGAACGGGACACCGCTGCCGTCCGCCGGCTGGGCGCGGACATCCTGGCCGCGCTGGACCCGCAGGCGGCGCCGGAGACCGTGGAGCTGGCCGCCGCGTCGGTGGGGCGGGCCGCGCGGCACGCCGCGGAGAACCCGACGCGGGCCCGCCGCCACCTGGGCGAGGCCCGCAAGTTCGTGCAGGACGCCAACCGCAGGGCACGGGCCCGCCGGGCCGAGGAGGAGTGGGCCGCCGCCCAGCTGGACTTCCTCACCCGCCGCGCCCCCGAGGACACGGAGCCGCTGCCCGAGGCACCCGACGCGGAACGGCCCCTGCGCCGCCTGCTGGCGGACGGAGTGCCACTCACCTCCGAGGAGCGGCGGCTGGTGGAGACCGGCGTCACGGAGCGGCTGACACATCTGGAAGCCCTGTACGTACGCGCCCAGTTGACCGAGGTCATGACCGAACTGGCGGCCCGCTACGGCGGACCGGCCGACGCGACGTGTCCCGAGGGACAGGAACTGCGCCTGGACTGGACACCGGAGGGGTGGGGGCCCGACCACTGGCTGCGGGCGGCCCTGGTCCGCGGCACGCTGCGCATCGCCACCATGTACCGCGGCGGCCCGGGCGAGCGCCGGCCCGAGGACCGCGCGGTGGACGACGAACGCTGCGCGGAGGCCCGCCACCGGATCGACGAGTTCGCCGTCGTGGCCCGCGAGCTGGGACTGGACATGGACGTGCGGATCGAGCAGACGGAGGGCGCGCGGCCGGGCCTGCACGGCGAGGACGCCTTCGACATGGACGGCGCGCTCGGGAAGGGCACGCGGCGCCGCACACCGGATGACGGGGGCACCGCCCGCAAACAGCGCACCGTAGGTGACCGGACCCGCTGAGGCGGCCGGGCCACCCCCATCGGGAAGGACACATGGACCTGCAGAAGGAAGCCCGGTTCCCGCTCTTCGCGGAGGAGTTGGCGGGCACCCTGAGCGTGCACGCGCAGTACGTCCTGTACGGCAACTTCCGCGACCTGCACCTCGTACGGATCCGCGACCGCGACCACCCGCTGCCGCTGCGGGGGGTGCTGTGGAACCGGTTGCGCCCGTTGGGCTACCAGGCGCTGCTGCTGTGCGACCAGGTCTCGGGCATCCAGGTGATCAAGGCCGACGAGAACGTCCGGGAGGCGGTGCTGACGCTCCTGGAGCCGCTGGACTTCCCTGGCACCAGCCCGGCGCAGACCCAGCGCACGGTGGCGCAGCTGAGGGCGATCAGCGAGGGCTGGGGGCCGGAACGGGCGAAAGTGCGCGGCGACCGCGTGCTGCCGCCGCTGCGCGTGGCCCTGGTGATCGACCACGCCTCACGCCTGGTGGGCGACGTGAACCGGCTGACCCCCGAGGAGCGCGACTTCTTCCTCGCCTGCCTCCAGCTCGCGGGAGAGGCCAAGCCCCTGGAGGGCCCGCCGGGGGCCACCGGTGACGCGACCGGAGCCCTGTTCAACCCGCTGATCTGGCTGGCCGACGGCGAACGCGACCTGCCGAACTGGCTGCTCGCGGGCAGCGAGCGGATCCGTACCGTGGCGGTGCCCGAGCCGGACGCGGACGAGCGGCGCCGCATGGCGCGCCAGCTCCGACGGGAGTACCTGCGCACCGCACCGTCCTGGCAGCCGACCGAGGAGGCGGCGGAGGAGACCGTCGGCGCGTTCGCGCGGGCCGCCGCCGGCATGAACCTCACCGCCATGCAGGAGAGCCTGCGCCTCGCGCTCGCCCGGAACCTCCCGTTCGACCGGATGCCGGACGCCGTCCGGATCTACCGGCTCGGCGTGGAACGCAACCCCTGGAGCCGCGACGAGATCCGCCTGCGCATCCTCAAGGGCGAGGACCCCTCGGACGAACGGGCCATCCCGCGACGGGTCCTGGGCCAGGAGGCCGCCGTGGCGATGACCCTCGACATCCTGAAGCGGGCCGCGCTGGGACTCTCCGGCGCGCAGGCCACCAGCCCCGGGCACCGGCCGCGCGGCGTGCTCTTCTTCGCCGGGCCCACCGGCACCGGCAAGACGGAGCTGGCGAAGGCGGTCGCCTCGGTGCTGTTCGACAGCGACCAGGCGTACCTCCGGTTCGACATGAGCGAGTTCTCCGCGGCACACTCAGCAGACCGCCTGGTCGGGGCGCCGCCCGGCTACGTCGGGTTCGAGGCGGGCGGTGAACTCACCACCGCCGTACGGGAGAACCCGTTCCGGGTGATCCTCTTCGACGAGATCGAGAAGGCCGACAAGGGCGTCCTCGACAAGTTCCTCCAGGTCCTCGAGGACGGCCGGCTCACCGACGGGCAGGGCGTCACCACGTACTTCAGCGAGTGCGTGCTGATCTTCACCTCCAACCTGGGAGTGCAGCGCACCGATCCGCAGACCCAGGAGTGGCAGCCGCTGGTGGAACCGGGCACGCCGTACCCGGAGCTGGAGGCCATGGTCCGCAGGAACATCAAGGAGCACTTCGAACGGGTCATCGGGCGGCCGGAGTTGATGAACCGGCTCGGCGGCAACGTCGTGGTGTTCGACTTCATCTCCCCTCAGGTGGCCGAGCAGATCTTCGATCTCCAGGTCGGCAACATCCGGCGGCAGCTGGCCGCCGGGCACGGCATCGAGCTGGAACTGACCGACGAGGCGCGCGAGGTGCTGCTCGGCCACTGCACCCAGGACCCGTGGAAGGGCGGGCGGGGCATCGGAATGGTCCTGGAGACCCACCTGATCAACCCGCTGGCCCGCGCCCTGTTCGCCAAGCCCCATCTGCGCCCGGGTGCGACGGCACTCGTCTCGGACGTCAGACAGGACGAGACCGGCAGGGTGGAGGTCGAGGTCGACTTCAAGAACGGCACGGAGAACAGCGCGGCGAACGGCGCGGCGAACGGCGCAGGGGACGGGACACGATGACGGTGCCGGACCAGAGGGTCGACGACGACGCGATCGGGCCCGAGGACGACGGGCTGGACCTGGTCCCGCTGTCCGGTCTGCGTCCTCTCGGGGGCGGCTCCGCCGCACCCGAGGCACCACCCGCGGCCGCACCGCGGATCGTCCGGTGCCCACACTGCGACGCCCGGCTCCCGGCGGGCACCGCCTCGTGTCCGGCCTGCCTGTCACCGCTGGCCGACGGCCGGGCGCCGACGGGCACCGCACGGGCGTCGGCCCGGGGCACGGCGCTGCGTCTGGTGTTCCGCGGCGCCGGGAGCCGTCTCGAGGTGCCGCCCGGCGGGGAACTGCCCCTCGGGCGGGACCCCGACTGGGCCCCGGAGGCGGCCGGGCTCCTCGCGGAGGAGTCGACGGTGTCGTCCCGGCACGCCCGCGTCGCCCACGGCGAGGACGGCACCGCCTCGCTGACGGAGGTCCCGCAGGGCTCCACCAACGGGGTACGGATCAACGACCGGGTCCTGATCCCCGGCCGCACCGAGCTGCTGGTGGACGGCGACCGGGTGTGGCTCGGTCCGCTGGTCAGCTTCACGGTGCGGGTCCCGGGACGACCGTTGTGCTGACCGTGGCCGGCTCGCACTTCGGCTCCCTCCGGCTCACACCTCGACGGGTGCGTCCTCCGGCAGGCTGTCCATGAAGGAGCTGACGGAGAAGACCGCGCGGCCGGCGCCGGGCAGGCCGTAGCCGGGGGGCGAGGCCAGGCCGAACTCGTCCATCGTGGCGCGGTAGGCCTCCAGCAGCCGGATGTGGTACTCCAGCGGCGCGCCCTGCGGGTTGGCCTTGCCGAGCGGGGTGGTGGGCTCGGGGCACCAGGTGGTGAACCGGGGCGTGATGCCGTGGGACATGAAGAAGCGCAGACCCTCGGTGGTGGAGGCGATGGCCTCGTCGACCGTCTTGAAGCCGAACGGCTCGGCCATCTCCACACCCGCCACGAAGTTCGGGATGACGTTGCGCGCGCCGAAGACGTCGGTGGAGTCCAGAATGCGCTTGTGCCACTCGTCGCGGCCGACGTACCGCTCCTTGCCGGGGCAGTACATCTTGAACAGGTACTCGTCCCACACCTCGTAGTTGGGGTGGTAGATCTGGACGCCGTAGTCCTTGAAGCGCTGGACGTCGTCCTTGGGCAGGGCCTGGGCGACGACCTTGCCGATCCATCGGCCGGGGAAGTGCTCCTCGATGGCCTTGGCGTAGCGCCCGTAGAAGTCCGCCTCGTCGAGGCCCTGGACCTTCGACGTGATGGCGCCGCCGGTGAGGGTGTAGGCGGTGGACGTCTTGGCCGTGTCGTAGGTGTTGATGATGTCCAGTGCCTCGAGGACCTCGTCGACGTCCTTCACGCCCGTGTACGGGCGGCCCGCCGCCTTGTGCTGGCGCCAGTTGTGGTTGATGTCGCAGTACTGGCACTCCTCCTTGGCGCCGAAGTACTGGCAGACCCGGAAGGCGGTCAGGTAGATCAGGTAGCCCCACTGGATGGTCGGGGCCACCTCCATGACCGACTTCCCGTTGGCGAGCTTGTGGCGGTAGTACTCCGGCATGGGCGGCACGCCGACGTCGGAGATCCGCCTGCCGTCCAGGTAGAGGCCGAGCTGCCCCTCCTCGTCGGCGGCGACCCGGTAGGGGGAGGCCGGGTTCACGCGGACCGAGACGACGGTGCGGCGCAGGCCGTAGGGGCCGCCGGTGAGGATGATCTCCTCGGGCGGGCGGCGCAGCGCGGCCTCGCCCAGCTCCGGCAGGGTGCCGTGGTCGAAGGAGAAGATGAAGTACGACTTCGGCTTCACGTCTCCGTCCTCGTTGTCGCTCAGCGCGGAGGGGTCGAAGGCCACCCCGCCGCGGAGCAGGTCCTCCTTGAAGACGGCTTCCCGCGGCACATGCGGAAAGCGCTCCATCAGATCCTCGACCAGCGCGGTGCGGTTGCCCATCCGTGTCTCCTCCCGGCTCAGGCGTTCGACTTCTCACGGTATGCCCCCGCCGGTGCGGCTTCCCGCCCGGGGCCCCTTCCAGGCGCGCCGGGTAGGTTTCCGGGGTATGAGCGACATCACGGTGACCAACTGGGCCGGCAACATCACGTACGCGGCCAAGGAGCTGCTCCGGCCGCACTCGCTGGACGCGCTGCGGGCCCTGGTGGCGGACAGCGCGAGGGTACGGGTGCTGGGCAGCGGGCACTCCTTCAACGAGATCGCCGAGCCGGGGTCCGAGGGTGCCCTGCTGTCGCTGGCCGCACTGCCGGCCGAGGTGGACGTCGACACGGCAGCCCGTACGGTACGGGTGGGCGGCGGCGTCCGGTACGCGGAGCTGGCCCGTGTGGTGCACGGGCGGGGGCTGGCGCTGCCGAACATGGCGTCGCTGCCGCACATCTCGGTCGCCGGGTCGGTGGCGACCGGCACGCACGGCTCCGGCGTGGGCAACGGCTCGCTGGCGTCGGTGGTGCGCGAGGTGGAGCTGGTCACGGCGGACGGCTCGACGGTGAGGGTCGCGCGCGGTGACGAGCGGTTCGGCGGCGCGGTGACCTCGCTCGGCGCGCTGGGCGTGGTGACCTCGCTCACCCTCGACCTGGAGCCGGCCTACGAGGTCGAGCAGCACGTCTTCACCGAGCTGCCGCTCGCCGGACTGGACACGGCGGCGTTCGACACGGTGATGGCGGCGGCGTACAGCGTGAGCCTCTTCACGGACTGGCGGGCTCCCGGCTTCCGGCAGGTGTGGCTGAAGCGGCGCACCGACCAGCCGCTGCCCGGCTTCCCGTACGCCGCGCCGGCCACCCAGAAGATGCACCCGGTACCGGGCATGCCCGCGGTGAACTGCACCGAGCAGTTCGGCGTGCCGGGGCCCTGGCACGAGCGGCTGCCGCACTTCCGCGCCGAGTTCACGCCCAGCAGCGGCGCGGAGCTCCAGTCGGAGTACCTGATGCCGCGCGAGCACGCCCTGGACGCCCTGCGCGCGATGGACGCGATCCGGGAGACCGTGGCACCCGTGCTGCAGACCTGCGAGATACGCACGGTCGCCGCCGACGAGCAGTGGCTGAGCCCGGCCTACGGGCGGGACACGGTGGCGGCGCACTTCACGTGGGTCGAGGACACGGCGGCGGTGCTGCCGGTGGTGCGGCGGCTGGAGGAGGCGCTGGCCCCCTTCGCGGCCCGCCCGCACTGGGGCAAGGTGTTCACGACCCCGGCGGACGGGCTGCGCGCGCTCTACCCGCGGCTGGACGACTTCCGGGCGCTGACCGGGGCGCTGGACCCGGCGGGGAAGTTCACCAACGCGTTCGTGCGCGGGGTGCTGGGCGGCTGAGGCACCCACGCTTCCCATCCGCCGGGCGGGGCCGCGGGGCGAGGGTCAGGCGCGGCCTGCCCGGCGGATCGGGGTGAACAGCGCGGCGACCGCGATCAGCACGCAGCACGCGCCGGCCGTCAGGGCGACCGGTGTGGTGCCGCGCCGCTCCGCCGCCCAGGTCAGGACGGCCGCGCCGATGGGCGCCACCGAGTACTGAAGGGTCCAGAAGGCGGAGGTGACGCGGCCGAGCAGTGGCTCCGGGGTCACCTCCTGCCGCAGGGACATCGAGCAGGTGCCCGACATGCCGACGCAGGCGAGGAAGGCGGCGCTCAGCAGGGCGACGGCGGGTACGTCAGTGGCCCAGCCCAGCCCGGCGAAGGCCAGTCCGCACACCGCGACCGCGCCGGTCCAGGTCCGGCCGAAGCCGAGCCGACGGCGCACCCGGGCCACCAGTAGTGCGCCGGTGATGGTGCCGAGGGCGCCGAGGGCCATGACGGTGCCGACCGTGCCGTCGTCGCGGCCGAGGTCGTGCTTGAGGTGGTAGATGACCAGGTCGTTGAGGCCGAGGGTGAGGAAACTGAAGCCGCACAGCAGGACGGTGAGCGCGCGCAGCACCGGATGCCGGTACAGGAAGCCCACTCCGGTGCGCAGGTCCCGCCACAGTCCCGGGCGCTCACCGGCGCCCCGGGCGTCGTCGGCGGGGCGCGGCCGGAAGCGGACGAAGGCGACGAGGGCGGCGGAGACGCCGAAGCTGGCCGCGTCCACGCCGACGGCGGCGGCCGGGCCGGACCAGGCGGCCACCATTCCGGCGCACAGCGGCCCGAGCACTCCGGCCGCCGCGGCGGTGGCGTTGAGCCGTCCGTTGGCCTCGGTGAGCTGTTCGGTGCCGACCAGGCTGCGGACGACGGTGACGTAGCCGACGGCGAAGAACATGCCGACGGCCTCGCACACCGGCAGGACGACGTAGAGCAGCCAGATCTGCGGGTCGATCAGCCACACCAGGGGGACCAGCCCGTACAGGACCATCCGCACCAGGTCGCAGCCGATGAGCAGCCTGCGGCGGTCCACCCGGTCCACCACGGTCCCGGCGAACACGGCCGCCAGGACCGCGGCCGCGCCGCCGACGGCCGTCAGCAGCCCCATCCGCGCGATCGAACCCGTGGCCTCCAGCACCAGCAGCGGCAGGGCGACCAGGGCGAAGGAGTCGCCGAGGACCGAGAGGGTCTGCGCGGCCCAGAAGACGCCGAAGTCCCGTTGCCGCCACAGGGGGCGGCCGTCCTTCGGGGAGTGGTCGGCGGCGCGCCCGGTGTCCCGTGCCCCGTGGGTCATCGGGCCGGTGCCGTCCGCCGTCGCCGCCGCATGATCCGTCGCCTCCCCCGTCACGCCCCTGTCCGGTCGGCGACCACCTTACGGACGTGTCAGTGGTCCGCGCAGCACGGTGTCGGGTCGGGGTCCTCGAACGGCACCAGGGTGCCGCCCGCGGCGGGCATGGCGGCCAGGACGAGGCGGCCGTTCTGCCACTGCGGGCGGACGTGTTCCCGGGTCACCAGCCGCATGTCCGCCGGCGGTTCCTCCGGCGTGCCCAGTACGGTCACCCGCTCGATCGCGGACCGCGCCACCAGTTCGGCCAGCGTCAGCGTGCCGGTGAGGGCGTCCGCGCCCGGGTAGAGGACGGCGCGGCCGACCTCGTCCGGGGCGCCCTCGCGGACCTCGTACCCCTGGGCGGTGAGCCGGTCCCGGGCGGTGCGCAGGACCGGCTCCGCCCCGGCGGCGTGGGCCGCGAGGGACAGGGCGACGCGCGGGCGGCCGTCCCGCACCAGGTGCGTGCAGCCGAAGACGTCCTCAGGGAGGTCGAGTTCGGCCGCGAGCGCCTGGAGCAGGTGGTCGGCCTCGCGCAGTGTCGTCGCGTCGGTGTCGATGCCGAGGGCGTACGGCGCGGGTGGCGGCGTCACGAGGGCAGGATCCACACCGGGTTGGAGTAGAACCACAGGTCGCGCCACGGGTCGGCGTCGCCGACGACGTCGATGGCGGGGCCTGCCGGGTCGACCTTGGCGCCCAGCGCGCCGACGGCGGAGCGGTTACCGTCGGTTCCGCGGGTGCGGAGGTAGACGGGGCGGTCGACGCGGCCGAGGTCGTAGGTGAGCCGGACGGTGCCGGTGTCCTTGTTCACCTCGTACGACTTGACCACCCGGGCCGTCGGCGCGCTGAAGGTGTCCTTGTCGGCGGCCTCGCCGGTCACCTCGCCCTGGATGACGTCGACGCGGGCCAGCTTGGGGGTGAATCCGGCCCAGTTGGGGCCGCCGGCCATCGCCACGTCCATGGACAGGGTGACCCGCGTGCCCTTGCGGACGTGCAGGGCGCCGCCGAGCGTGGCCCAGCGGCCGCCGCCGGAGACGCGCACGTCGAAGCCGCTGATGAGCTGGCCGTGGTCGACCCAGATGCGGCCGGCGCGGATGCCGTCCATGACGGCGGCGTAGTTGAAGCCGTCGGAGCCGACGTGGGTGCGGCTGTACTGGCCGGGCCAGAAGTCGCCCTGGGTGACGTCGATCTGCCCGGCGTAGACGGGGTCGTCGTAGCGGCCGTTGGCCGCGAAGTCGCCGCCGCCCCGGGCGCCGGTGTCGGCGTACACCTGGTGGGAGTCGGAGTTGGCGGTGATCCACCAGGGGCGGCCCTCGGCGATGAGGCTGTCCCACAGGCCGCCGACGGTGGCGGTCATCCAGTCGAAGCCGCCCCAGGTGCGGTAGCTCTCCAGCGGGTAGCCGGGGAAGGAGTTGGCGCCCGGGCTGCCGTCGTAGATGCCTCGGGCGCGGCCCATGCCGAGCGGCTTGGGCAGGCCGGCCGCCTGGTGGCCGGGGGCGCCCTCGAAGCCGACGGCGATCTGGTGGTGTTCGGGGGTGGCGTCGCGCCACGCGCGGATCTCGTGCGGGGAGTCGATGCCCTTGCGCGCCGGGTGGTTGGCGAGCATCAGGGCGTCCTTGACCTTGCGCCGCCTGACCTGGTCGGCGAGGAAGGAGAGCCCGGCCACGGCGAGGGCCTCGTTGGCGGGTGTGGAGTCGCCCGCGCCCGTCACGCTGCCGTCGTAGTCCGTCTCGAACTGCTTGAGGACGGAGACCTCGTTGCGGCCGGGGTGGACGAAGACGGTGCCGTGCTCGGCGGCCGGGATGTTCCACTCCAGGCCCTGGAAGACGAGGGTGTCCTCGTGGGCGTCCCGGGCCTCGCGGATGTCCGGGTTGACCTTCTCCACACCGATCTTGGCGTGGGTGACGCTGCCGTGGTCGGTGATGACCATCCAGTCCATGCCGTGCCGGGCGCCCTGGCGGACCTGGTCGACGACACGGTACTTGCCGTCGCTGCTGTACTGGGTGTGGATGTGGTGGTCGCCGGCGAGCCAGAGGAAGCCCTTCTTGCGGCGTCCGTTGCCCGCGGCCCGGGCGGGAGCGGCGGTCGCGGTCTGGGCGAGGACGGTGCCCGCGGCGAGTCCGGCGCCGAGCAGGCCCGCGCGGCGCAGCAGACCGCGACGCGACTGCTGTTCCGGGCTCAGGGCCTCGTCGGGGACGTCGGCGTCGAAGGCGGCGGGCAGGGGCTGCGCGGCCTGGTGCTCGTGGTCGTGCGTGTGTGCGTGTCCGTGGTGGTGATGGCCGTGCGTGTGCCCGTGCCCGTGACCGTGCCCCATGAAGTCCTCCTGGATACCGCCGCAGTGCGCGGCTCCGAGGAGAATCGAGGAAGAAGGTGAACGTTGAACGACCCGAAGGTGATCTCCGCCCGCCGCCCCGCCTGCCCGGGCGTGAAACCTGCGCAGGGACTTGCCGGGCCCCGTGTCCCCGGCAAGCAGTGAACGACGTCCCTCTGCTCAGGTCAGTGCCCGCACCTCGTCGTACGTGGGTGTCGTGCCGCCCGGGGCCCGCCCCGCGACGATCTCGGCCGCCGTCTCCAGGGCGGCGCCGAGCGCCCGCCGGTACAGCAGCGAGCCGAGGCTGACGCGGCGTACGCCGAGGTCGGCGAGGTGCCGGAAAGCGGGACCCGTGGGCGAGTAGAGGACGTTGAGGGGGACGTCGAAGTGGGCGGCGAGGGCCGCGATCCGGCCGGGATCGGTGAGGCCGGGTACGAAGACGCCGTCGGCGTCCGCCTCGCGGTAGGCGTCCAGGCGCCGCATCGTCTCCGTGAAGCGACCCGCGCCCTCACCGTCACCGTCACCGTCACCGTGATCGTCGCCGAGCCAGTACGTGTCCGTGCGGGCGTTCACGAACAAGCCGGGGGCCGCCGCCCTGGCCGCGGCGATCTTCGCGGCGTGCCGGTCGGCGGGCCCCAGGGCGTCCTCCAGGTTGATGCCGACGGCCCCGACCGCCACCAGCTGCCGTGCCAGCTCCCCCACCTCGTCGGGGTCGTCGCTGTAGCCGTCCTCCGCGTCGACGGTGAGCAGGAACGGCGCCGACCCCAGGGTGAGGGCCAGCCGCAGTGTCTCGTCACGGGTCGCCGACGCCCCGTCGGGCAGCCCGCCCGCCGCCGCGACGCCCAGGCTGGTCGTACCGATCGCCCGGAAGCCCTGCCCGGCGAGGCCGAGCGCGGACGCGTGGTCCCAGGCGCACGGCAGCAGCAGGGGCTCGCCGGCACGGTGCAGCTCGGCGAAGGCGGCGGTCACGACAGGTCCCCCACCGCGTCGGCGTAGTACACGGATTCCGTGAGGTGGACGGCGAGTTCGCGAAAGCTCCAGCCCTCGCCGGGCGAGTGGTCGAGCTCCTCGTCGGTGAGCGCGTCGAGGCGGTTGGCCCAGACGCGGGCGAGCCGGACGAGGCGGCTGCGGGCCTCGTCGAGGTCTTCCTGCGTGAAGGGGGCCCGGTCCGCCTCCGTGGTGGTCATCGAGGCGTGCCAGTGGTCGGGTTGCGTCGCCTCTCCGGCCAACCGCGCCTCCAGCTCCGCGAGGTGGTCGACCATGTGGTCGGCGACCCGCCGAATCGCCTTGTGCGGGGTGTAGACGCGGCCGTCGACGTGCGCGGGCCGCCCGTCCCAGCGGGTCCAGGTGGCGGCCAGGGCGAGGACGTGGTCGACCATGCCGGTGACGGCGTCGGTCGGCGGGACGGCGGTGGCCGTGGCTGGGGTGACGGTGTTCGTGTCGCTCATGTCTCGCACGCTATGAGCCCGTTGCTTCGGCGCCGACCGAAGTGTTCCCGGCCTTCGGGCGGGTACCTGGACGGTCATCCCGGCGACACCACGAGATTTGACTGCCCGAGAGGCGGACATGGACGGACGCGAGCGACGCGACGACTCATCCGAGCCGCTGTGGCGGGACAGACTGTCGGTCATCGGCTTGGCAGCACTGGCCGTCGGCCTGGTGGTGCGACTGCTCTTCAACGGGGCCGACGCGTGGCCGTCGGCACTCGTCGGCGCCGCCCTCATGAGCGTCTGGATCGTGTTCCTGGTGCGCCCTCGCCGTCGGCACGACGCGCGGGACACCGGTGCGGAGCCGGACGACGTGCCCGCCATGGAGCGGCGGATCCTCAAGGGCGGGCCGCCCCCCGAGGATCCGCGACAGCGGCAGACCATGGCGGCGCTGGTCGACTCCCGTCAGCGGAGGCTACGGCGCAACCGCTGGTGGGCGTTCCCGCTCCTGGCTGTCGTCTTCTCCGGTACGTCGGTCGCATGGTTCATCTCCGGCTCCGTCACCGCAGGGAGCCTGACCCTCGCCCTGGCGGTCGTCTTCCTGGGCTGGCTGACCTGGTTCAACCTCCGTTTCGACCGGCGCCTGTCGCAGATGCGGAGCCGGCTTCAGGGCTGAGCCGCCCGTGCCGCGCCTTACGCCTCGAAAAGGTGTGGTGTGACGTGGAGAGGTCAACGGGTCCGGCACGGCTGCTCTCGCAGCACGCGCGTCAGGCCACCAGGCCGTGCCGGTAGGCGTAGACGACCGCCTGGACGCGGTCGCGCAGGTCGAGCTTGGTGAGGATGCGGGACACGAAGGTCTTGACGGTCTCGGGGCTGATCACGAGGGCAGCGGCGATCTCGCTGTTGGAGAGGCCGTCCGCGATGAGGCGGAGCACCTCCGTCTCCCGGGGGGTCAGCGGGAGGTCGTTCGGGGTGCCACGGGTGGGCCGGATACGGGCGGCGTACTGGCCCACGAGCCGGCGCGTCACGTCGGGGTCCAGCAGCGCCGCGCCCATCGCCACGGTCCGGATCCCGTGCAGCAGCCGGTCGGGCGGCGCGTCCTTGAGCAGGAACCCACTCGCTCCCGCACGCAGCGCCTCGTACACGTACTCGTCGAGGTTGAACGTCGTCACCACGAGCACCTTGACGGGATGCGCCACCCCGGCGCCGGCCAGCAGGCGGGTGGCCTCGATGCCGTCGAGCACCGGCATGCGTACGTCCATCACCACGACGTCCGGGCGTAGTTCGCCGGCCAGATCGACCGCGGCCTGCCCGTCCCCGCACTCGCCCGCCACCTCCAGGTCGGGCTGCGCGTCGATGATCGTCGCCAGCCCGGTACGGATCAGTACCTGGTCGTCGCAGACCAGGACCCGGATAGGCGCGCTCATGACGGGCTCCCCGCGGGTATCCGCGCCCGGACGACAAAGCCGCCGTCCGCCTCGCGGTCCGCGCTGAAGTCGCCGCCCAGGACGTCGACCCGTTCGCGCAGCCCGGCCAGGCCCCGCCCACTGCCGCCGGGCGACGCGGCCCGCGAACCGGACCCGTCCGTGCCGACCTCCACCGTGATCTCTCTTTCGCAATGACGGACCAGGACCACGGTGCGGCTTCCGTGGTCGTACTTGAGTGCGTTCGTCAGGGCTTCCTGCACGACCCTGTACGCGACAAGATCGGCGCTGCCGGTCGATGTCGCCGGCGTGCCCTCCTCGGTGAACTCCACGGGCTGTCCGGCCCGCCGCGTCTGCTCGACCAGGGTGAGCAGTCTGCCGACGGGCGGCGTCCTGGCCTCGCTGCCGGGGCCGGATCCGTGGCCGGTCCCGTGGTCCGGGTTCAGCAGGTCGAGCAGGTGCCGCAGGTCGGTGATGGCCCGCCGGCCGGTGTCGCTGACGGCCGTCAGGGTCTGGTCGAGGCGCTCCGGCGCGGCGGTCAGATACCGTGCCGCCTCCGTCTGTACGACCATCGCCGTCACGTGGTGGGTCACGACATCGTGCAACTCGCGGGCGATGCGGCCGCGTTCGGCCGCGCGGGCGTCGTCGGCGACGCGGGCCCGGCGCTCGGCCTCCGCGGCCCGGACGGAGCGCATCCACACGCCGACACCCCACGCGAGGGCCATGGCCAGGTAGAACGTCACGAACTCGGCCGCCGGATCACCCGGACCGCGCCGGTGGAGCACCACGGCCAGCGGCACGTACGCGGCGGAGCCGACGAGCAGGGTGACGCGCCGGTACCGCTCCAGATAGGACCCGGCACTCAACAGCGCGATGGGCAGCCCGGTGCCGGCGAGCAGGTGGTAGCCGTTGACCTGGTCGACGACGAAGCCGATGGCGATCAGCGCGAGGCAGAGGGCGGGCCACCGCCGGCGCAGGGCGAGCGGAAGGGACTGGAGAGCGACCGCCACGCCGCCCAGCACGTCGTCGAGGGGCTGGGTCGGCAGGCCGCCGACCTCCGTCCCGTTGCCGCGCAGCCCCGGCAGGAGCGACGCGACGAGGAGCAGCACCCCGAAGGGGAGGTCACGGACCGTGACGTCGAGCCGGTGCCACAGCTCTGGAACCCACCGACGATCGATCACCGGGGAAGTGTAGCGGTGGAGTCGACGCGGGCGACACGCCGGGGGCGGGGCTTGATGTTGCCGCGCCGGTGGGCCAGCCACAGGAACACGATCGTCAGCACCACTCCGAAGCCGATCGCGTGGATGCTGCCCTCCGGTCCGAACCCGCCGCCGGTGAACAGCTCCGGCCCCGACGTCGCGGTGTCGAGCAGTCCCTGGCTGGCGCCGTTGCCGGACACCTCGGTGCTGAAGATGCCGGCCGCGGCGAAGTTCCAGCCGAAGTGCACGCCGATCGGGACCCACAGGGTGCGGGTGGCGGCGTACGCGGCGGCGAGCATGAAGCCGGCCTCGATGGCGATGGCGATCGCGCCCCAGAGAGTCGCGTTCTCGTTGGCCAGGTGCATGAGGCCGAACACGACGCCCGTCAGCACGAGCGCGATGTAGGTGCCGATGTGCTCCTCGATGATCCGGAACAGGACACCGCGGAAGACCACTTCCTCCGCCACGGCCGCGCCGGCCATGAAGCCCACCAGCCCCACGGCGCCCTCCGGCGAGCCCAGGCCGTCGATCTCGTAGTGCCCGGCGGCGTAGAGGTTCGCTATGACGGCCCCGAACATGCCGATACCGATCAGCATCCCCCAGCCGGTCTTGACGACGGCACCCTCACGGGCCACGTCCATTGCCGCCCGGTGTTCGGTGCGCCGCACCACCCACGCGTACACGAGGATCGCGAGCGCGGCCGACGCGAGACCGACGACGAGTGAGAGCCAGTCGTTGTCCTTCACCGCGCTGGTCGCACTGCCGGTGGCGGCGAACATCACCATGACGGCGAGGAACTGCCAGACAAACCTCACGGAAAGCTCCTTGATCGGGGCCGTGGCCCAAGTGCCGCGGACTGCAATGGACGCTACGGATCCGGCGGCCGGAGATCGTCACCCCACGGTGGGCACCTCGCCGTAGCTCTCACGGGGGACAAGTCCTACGCGCTCCGGCCGGACTGGCTAGCCTCGTGCCATGACCAGCGACTTCGCCGACGCCCTCGCGTCCGGCCGCCCGCTCGTGCTCGACGGCGGGCTGTCCAACCAACTGGAGTCTGCCGGTCACGACCTGAGCGACGCACTGTGGTCGGCCCGCCTGCTCACCGAGGACCCCGGCGCGATCGCCGACGCGCACCTCGCCTACTACGAGGCGGGCGCGGACGTGGCGATCACCTCCAGCTACCAGGCCACCTTCGAGGGCTTCGCCCGGCGCGGCGTCGGCCGGCGGCGCGCGACCGAACTGCTCACGCTCAGCGTGGAACTGGCCCGGGACGCCGCCCGCCGCGCACGTGCGTCCCGCCCCCTGTGGGTGGCGGCGTCGGCCGGCCCGTACGGCGCGATGCTCGCGGACGGCTCCGAGTACCGGGGCCGCTACGGGCTCGGCGCCGGGGAACTGGAGCGCTTCCACCGGCCACGGCTGGAGGTCCTGGCCGCCGCCCGGCCCGACGTCCTCGCCCTGGAGACGGTCCCCGACACGGAGGAGGCCACGGCGCTGCTGCGGGCGGTGCGCCAACTGGGCGTGCCGGCCTGGCTGTCGTACACCGTCACGGGCGACCGCACCCGCGCCGGCCAGCCGCTGGAGGAGGCCTTCGCCCTGGCGGCCGACGCGGAGGAGGTGATCGCGGTGGGCGTGAACTGCTGCGCCCCCGAGGACGTGGCGGGCGCGGTCGAGACCGCCGCCCGGGTCACCGGCAAGCCCGTCGTCGCCTACCCCAACAGCGGGGAGGCGTGGGACGCTCAGGCGCGGACGTGGCGGGGGCGTTCCTCGTTCACCACCGAGCGGGTACGGGGCTGGCGGGCGGCCGGGGCCCGGCTGGTCGGCGGGTGCTGCCGGGTGGGGCCGGAGGTGATCACGTCGATCGCGTCGGGGCCCGCGTCGGCATGACCGGACGCCCGCGCCCGTCACGCCCTACGTGATCCCCACCTCGCACCACACGATCTTGCCGGGAGCCCGCTCCCCCACCCCCCACTTGTCCGCCAGCTCCGACACGAGCAGCAGCCCGCGCCCGCCCTCGCCGGGCTCCCGTACGTCCGTCTGCGGCACCGCCGGTACGCCGTCCCCGCTGTCGTGCACCTCTACGCGGACGCCGTCGCCGCAGGGCAGGAGCCGCACCAGGAAGCCCCGGCCGGGTGGTACGCCGTGCACCAGGGCGTTGGTCGCCAGTTCGCTGACGCACAGCACCACATCGTCCGCGCGCTCATGCACACCCCACTCGGCGAGTGCCTCCCGTGCGAAGGCCCTGGCGGCGGGAACCGACCGGCGTTCGCGGCGGTAGAGGCGTTCTCGTGGGGACGGGGGTTGAGCTTCTTCGTTCACGTGACGAGAGTCACTCTCCGTGGCCATGATGAGACAGAGCGCACTGCCGTACAGCGGGACCGTACGGGTGCGCGACGGTGAACGTACGTGGGCGGGTGGGGAGTTCGACCTCATGGGCACGACGACACGGAGGAACGCCTCCGCGATGAAGATGGTGGGGGCACTGCTCGCCCTCTACCGCAAGGAAGCCGGACACACGCAGAGGTCGCTGGGCGAGCGGTTCGTCATCGGCGAGGAGCAGATCGCGTCGATCGAACAGGGCAGACGCCCGCTGAAGCCGGATCTCGCGGAGCAGCTCGACGAACTCCTGGGGACGAAAGGGGCCTTGTCGGTCGCGTTGAGCAGGATGCCGGAGGTGGATCTGGTTCCGTTGTGGGCGGAGGAGTTCCTGGACCGGGAGCGGGAGGCCATCGTGATCTCGTCGTACGAGAACCAGGTGCTGCCCGGTCTGCTCCAGACGGAGGGGTACGCCCGTGCGGTGTTCCACAGCCGCGTGCCGTTCTACGACGAAGACCGGATCGCCCAATTGGCGACGGCGCGCATTGAGCGACAGGGGATCCTGCACCGCAAGGAGCCACCGATCACCTGTTTCGTGGTCTGGGAGCCGGTCGTCCGGGCGCCGATCGGCGGACAGGAGGTCTGGGCCGAACAACTCCGCCACCTGCGCGCGTGCGCGGAAGCGCCGGGGCTCATGCTTCAGGTTCTGCCTCAGAGCCGGACGAGTCACGCAGGGCTCAACGGCCCTTTCGTACTGCTGGAAACCCCCGAACACCAGCGGCTCGCCTACACGGAGAATCAGCGCGGCAGCCAACTGATCGCCGACCCGGATGAGGTGGCGATCCTCACGCAGAAATGTGCCATGCTGCGGTCTCAGGCCCTCACGCCCGAGGACACGAGGGATCTACTGGACCGTCTCCTGGGAGAGCAATGAGCAGCACCGCACTTCGGTGGTTCAAATCGAGCTACAGCGGCAGCGAAGGCGGCGCCTGCCTGGAAGTCGCCTACACCTGGCGCAAGTCCAGCTACAGCGGCGACGAAGGCGGCAACTGCGTAGAGGTCGCCACCGAACCCACCACCATCCACATCCGCGACTCCAAGGCCTCCGGCCCCACCGCCCCCCACATCACCGTCGAACCAGCCGCCTGGACCGCGTTCCTCGCGTGGTGACGTCGGCCTTCCACAGGTCGAACTCGGCGTCACGCGGGCCGTACGCCGTACGCGCCGCGCCGTCGCCGAAGATCCGCACGGGATGCGTGGCGTCCCACGCCGTCCAGCCCGGGTCGCCGGTCTCCGCGAACCGCACCCACGCCCCGTGCATCGCGTCGGCCAGTTCCTGCGGGGCACCCTCGCCCGCCAGCCTGCGTGAGTCGGGCGTGTCCCCGGAGTCGAAGACGAAACCCAGCTCCAGGGCGTGGCAGGCGCCGAGGTCGGGGAGCCCGGACGGCCAGGCGAACTCGTAGACGTAGGACGAGCCCGGCCGCGCGTCGGCCAGGCGGTGCAGCGGGATGCGGAGCAGGTGGTCGGTGACGAGCTGGCCGACGGTCTCGGCGGCACCGGCGTCGGGCCGCAGGGCGCGGTAGCCGCGTACGACCTCGTTGCCGCAGTGGACGCGGGCGCGCGCACCGGCCAGGGCGACGGCGCCGAGCCGGTCGACGCGTTCGAGGAGGCCGCCGGGCACCAGCCAGAGCCGGTACTCGTCGCGGGTCCAGCCCATCATCAGGTCGACGCCGGGTGCCGCCCCGCTCTCCACGAGCGCCTCCAGCGGATCGCGCGGGACCACGTCGCCGTCGACGACGACGCCGAAGGCGGGCCCGCCGAGTACGGGACTGCTGAGCCTGCCCACGTCGGCCTGGGCGCGCAGGAGCTGCTCCCGGTCGGCGGCGGCGAAGGCCTCGGCGGTGGCGGGGATCCTCAGGCGCGAGGCGATGCGGCGGACCATCCGCCGTACCCTGTCGCGGTCGGAGGCCTCCGGCGCGCCGCTCTGGAGCACGGCCCGCCGGAACAGTCCCCGGGCCAGCGGGGCGGCGAGGAGGGCGCCGGTGCTGATGGCTCCGGCGGACTGGCCGGCGACGGTGACCCGGTCGGGGTCGCCGCCGAAGGCCGCGACCGAGTCGCGCACCCACTCCAGGGCGGCGAGCTGGTCGCGCAGGCCGGCGTTGGCGGGGGTGTCCGGGAAGAGTCCGTAGCCCTCGATGCCCAGCCGGTAGTTGATCGACACGCAGACCACGCCGTCCCGGGCGAAGGTGCGGCCGTCGTAGACGGGTACGGCGGAGGAGCCCCTGGTCAGGGCGCCGCCGTGCAGCCAGACCAGGACGGGCAGCCGGGCACCCGGGCCCGGCTCGGGGGTCCAGACGTTGAGGTTGAGGCAGTCGTCGCCGGGGATCGCCGGGTCGGAGAGGTACTGGGCGAAGGCGTCGGAGTACGGCGGTTTCGGTGCCGTGGGGCCGAAGGAGCCCGCGTCGCGCACGCCGTCCCAGTGCTCGGGGTGCACGGGCGGACGGAACCGCAGGGAGCCGAAGGGAGGAGCCGCGTACGGGATGCCCCGGAACACGGCGACTCCGTGCTCGTACCTGCCGCGTACCGCCCCGTGCGGCGTCCTGACCACGGGGTTCGTCCTGTCCACCATCACCCGCTCACCAGCCCTTCGCCGCACTGATGCCCTGCCGCACTGCTCATCTCACAGCGTCCCGGCGAACGGATCTATTCCGGACCTCCCGCTCGGCGCCGCTGGGGGACAATGGAAGCCACGCACGCCCGCTACGCGCTGTCGAGGAGGCCGTCGTGACCGCCGACCCTCATCGCCCGAGCCACTCCCCGCCCGTGAGGATCGCCGAGGCCGACGGGCAGCACGCCGTGCTGGCCTTCTCCGGCGACCTGGACGCCCCCGCGCTGCGCGTTCTGGAGGAACTCCTCCTCGACGAGCGTCTGCGGCAGCCCGGCGCCTGGACCCTTGAAATGAGCGACCTGCACCACATCGACCTGGCCTGCGCCTACGCACTCCTGCGCGCGGTCACCAGGGCCCCGGATCCGGCCGCCATCACCGTCCGCGGGGCCCACCCGGCCGTACACCGGACCCTGCGGCACGCCGGCCTGGAAACGGTCGCCACCTTCGCGGACTGACCGGCCGGGCCGGCGCCCAGCCCCCTACCAGCCTACTTGCCTACCGGGAAAGCCAAAGGTAACTTTCCCAGTAGGCAAGTCGAGCGGGCACGAGGACAGGGAACGGGGAGGCGGTGGCCGTGAGCGCACCGGTGGACGCCGAACAGGCATGGCGGGATCTTCAGCGCATCCGGGTTCCGCAGGAGCGGGTGTACGACGAGTTCGAGCGGTCCGGAGCCAACGGCCCCGGCGCGACCTACGTCACGGCCGCGATCATGTGGGTCTTCCTGGCCGGACTGGGCCTGGACCTGCCCCGGTGGGGCGTCTGGCTGGCCCTCGCCGCCTACGTCACGCTGCTGAGCGCACTGGCCGTGAGGTTCAACCGCAGGAGCCGGATGCAACTGCACCACTCCCACGCCGACTGGCGCATGTTCGCCGCCTTCGTCGCGGGGATGGTGGTGACCGGCACGACGATCGTGCTCTCCGGCCGCCTGCTCGAGTCGCTGGATGCCATGTCGGCCAGTCTCATCCAGGCCACCGTCTCGGCGGCCGTGTACATCGCGTGCGCCGGGACGACGACCCGCTGGTCGACCGACGCGTTGCGGGGCCGCGGTGCACGGACGGCCCGCGAGGAGGCGAGCCGGTGAGTACACCCACCGGCTTCGACGAGCTGATCCATCCCGCCACCCGACTGTCGGTGGTCTCGCTGCTCGCCGCCACCGAGTGGGCGGACTTCGCGTTCATCCGCGACAGCCTCTCGCTCAGCGACTCGGCGCTCTCCAAGCAGCTGCACACCTTGGAAGAAGCCGAGTACCTGGAGATCCGCAAGGAGGGCGGCGGCCGCAAGAGGCGCACGAAGGTACGGCTGACGGACCGCGGCCGGACCGCCTTCGAGGGCCATGTGGCGGCGCTCCGGGCCATCGTCGAGCGCGCCGGACCGGTGACGACAGCGACGGCGACGGCGACGGCGTCGGCACCACAGCAGCAGCAACCCTCGAAGGCAGGACGATGACGCAGCACGAGCACACGGCCGCCCGACCGGTGATCCGGATACGCGACCTGACGATGGCCTACGGCGACGTCGACGTCCTCCACGGCGTCGACCTGGACATCCACCGGGGCGAGGTCTTCGCCCTGCTCGGACCCAACGGCGCCGGCAAGACCACCACCGTGGAGATCCTGGAGGGCTTCCGGCAGCGCTCCTCCGGAGAGGTCACCGTCCTCGGCGCGGACCCGGAGCGCGGCGACGACGCCTGGCGCGGCCGCATCGGACTGGTCCTGCAGTCCTGGCGCGACCACCCGCGCTGGCGGGTCGCCGAGCTGCTGGCTCATTTCACGACGTACTACCCGAACCCGCGCGACCCGGACGAGCTGCTGGCCCTCGTCGGCCTCACCGAGCAGGCCGGCCAGCAGGTGAACCGGCTCTCCGGCGGCCAGCGCCGGCGGCTGGACGTGGCGCTCGGCATCGTCGGCCGCCCCGAACTCCTCTTCCTGGACGAGCCGACCACCGGCTTCGACCCCGAGGCACGGCGCGAGTTCCACCTCCTGGTCGAACGGCTGGCCCGCGACGAAGGCGTCACCGTCCTGCTCACCACGCACGACCTGGTGGAGGCCGAGCGGCTCGCCGACCGGATCGCGATGCTGGTCGGCGGCCGGATCCGGGCCTGCGGCACCCCGTCGGAACTGGCCCGGGGAGCCGCCGCGCAGGCCGAGGTCCGCTGGACGGCCGACGACGGCACATCCCGCCGCGAACGCACGGAGGACCCCTCCCAGCTGGTCTGGGAACTCCACCGGGCCGCGGACGGCCCGATCGCCGACCTGGAGGTCCGCCGCCCGACGCTGGAGGACACCTACCTGCACATGGTGCACCGGGAGTCCGACGACACGGACGAGGCCGTGGACAGGAAGGCGCAGGCCGCATGAGGGAAACACTCGAAACACCCCGAGCACCCCAAACGCCCCGAGCACCCCGACCACACGGAACACACATGACGAAGAGGCACTGGCGGGCCGGTTTCCTCCGCGGCGGCATCGAGCTGCGGCAGCTCCTCCGCACCCCCAAGGAGCTGTTCGGCCACCTGAGCAACGTGGTCGTCGCCCTGGTGATCGCCGGCTACATGAGCGACGACGTGCCAGGCACCGACACCCCGATGGCCCATCTGGTGCTCGCGGGCTTCGCCGCCTACCTGCTGTTCCAGATCGGGCTGATCAACCTCCCGCAGATGCTGGTGACCGAGCGGGAGGAGGGCGCCCTGCTGCGGCTGCGCGCGACACCCGGTGGGATACCGGCGTACCTCATGGCCAAGTGCCTGCTGGTGGTCGGCACGGCGGTCGGCACCCTGATCCTGCTTCTTGCGACCTCGGCAATGCTGGTGAACGGCCCGCTGCCGTCCGGGCCGGGCGACTGGCTGACGCTGCTGTGGGTCACCATGCTCGGGCTGCTCGCCGTCGTGCCGCTGGGCGCGGCCATCGGCGCCGTGCTGCCCAACCCGCGCGAGGCACTGGCGTTGATCATGCTCCCCGCGATGGGGCTGCTGTTCACCTCCGGAGCGGTGATCCCGATCACCTCGATGCCCGTGCCGGTCCAGCAGGTGGCCTCCGTCTTCCCGCTCAAGTGGATGGCGCAGGGCCTGCGTTCGGCGCTGCTGCCGGATTCCGCGCAGGCCGCCGAGGTGGCCGGAGCATGGGAACTGCCCATGGTCGCCCTGGTACTGACCGCCTGGACCGTCCTCGGTTTCCTCCTCGCGATCCCCCTCCTGCGCCGCGCCGCCCGTCGCGAGTCCGGCTCCCGCATGACCGCCCGCCACCGCAAGGCGGCCCAGAGCGGGGCGATGCCCGCGTAGGAGACCGCGCCCGCGCCCCTCCCCCCGTAGCGGCGTCACTCCCTGCCGAACCACGCCTCCGCGAGCGCGGACAGCGTGCCTTCGGCAGGCGCGCCCAGTTCCCTCATGTACCAGGGAAGGTTGCTGTACACGTGCAGCAACGTGTACGCGAGCAGGTCGGACGGTTCGAAGGTCCGGCCGTAGGCCTTGGCGAGCCGGGCCAGCAGGTGTGGATCGCCGCGGGTGACGAACAGGCCGACGCCCACGAAGTCGTAGGCGCGGTCACCGATCATGGCCGGTTCGAAGTCGAAGAGCCCGGTCAGGCGCCATCCGTCGGGGTCGACCAGGAAGTGCTGCTGCATGACCTCGGTGTGCAGCAGGGAGGGGGACGGAGTGCGCCGCAGGGCGGCCGCCGCGATGAAGTCCGGTATTTGCTCCAGCCAGGCGGCCGACAGGCCGTGTCCGCGCTGCTGTTCCACGGCACCGTCGGCCTGACGGTCCAGGAAGGCACCCCAGTCTCCCGGTCCGAGGACGTCTTTGAGGGGGGCGGAGTCGAGCGAGTGCAGGACCGCGAGGGCCTCACCGACCTCGGTGACGAGCCGCTCCCGGTCGGCCCGCGCCACGCTCCCCCAGCTGCGGGCCAGGTTCTCACCGCGCAACCGGGACATCAGGACGTACTGCCAGCCGTTCTCGTACGGACCGAAGTCACGCACTTTCGGTGTCGGTACCGGCAGCCGCCCCTCGATGTGGGAGAGGACGCGGCCTTCGGCGATGCCGTCCTGAGCGGCGGCTTTGGGGAACAGCTTGAGAACGTGCTCCTCACCCACCGCGTAGACCGGCTGCGAGCCGTCGGGGAATCGGGTCAGCGGCGCGCCGGCGAGGCCAAGTCGTGCGCAGAGGTCCTCCGCTCCCGGGCGCATCACCGTCTCGTCGGGGACGACGGCGTCCCATTCCTCGTCTGTCTCCACCAAGGGCAGCATGATCGGGACCGTAGATCGCCTGGTCGCCGGGTCGCAACGGGATTTGACGGCTCACGCCCGTGGTGCCCCGGCCGGCCGCGCCGCCCAGGTGATGCCGCCCCGCAGATGAGCGCGGAAGTCGGGGTCGGTGTAGGCGTCGGCGGCGTGGCCGAGGGCCGTGTAGAAGACGCGGCCGGCGCCCTGTTCGCGGCACCAGAGCAGCGGATGGTCGTCGCCCATGCCGCCGCCCTCGTACGACGACTCGTCGGCGCGGGCGAGGACGCGGACCGCGCTCCGTGGGTTGGTGCGGAAGTCGTACCACTCGTCGGTGAACTCCCAGACGGCGGGCAGGTCCCGGGTCGCCGGGTGGTCGTGGTCCTCGACGACCACCCGGCCCGGCTGGTAAGCGGGGTGGCGCTCGAAGCGGGCGCCGAGCAGTTCGCCGTAGTACGGCCAGTCGTCCTCGGTGCAGGCCGCCGCGTGCACGCCGACGAAACCCCCGCCCGCCTCGACGTACGCGGCGAGCCGGGCGCGGCCGGCCGGGGTGAGCACCTCGCCGCTGGTGGAGAGGAAGACGACGGCGGCGTACGGGTCGAGGGGCCGTTCGAAGGCCGCCGGTTCCTCGGTGGCTTCCACCGTGAAGTCGCCGAGGGTGTGCAGCGCCGCGATCCCGGCCGGGATCGAGTCGTGCCGGTAGCCGGTGGTGCGGGTGTAGAGGAGAAGCCGGGGAACCATGAACATCGCCCTTCGCCGTGGAAGTTCAGCCGCCTATGTCCACGCTGTTGTCGGGGGCGCCGTCACCGAACGGGGGCAGGTCGCCGCGTTCCACGGGTGTGGTGACGGGCTTCGGTGAGGGCAGGGTGGCCGCGGCCTCGGCGGCGTCGGGCCGGTGGACGGACACGGCGGCGTCGCGCAGGACCTCGCGCGACACGTCGTCCGCCTCGGCGGACACCTTCACCACATGCCCGTTCTTCGGCAGGGCGTACTCGTGCCGACCGCCGCCCGTGCGGTAGAAGGTCTCGGCGTCGGGCTCGCACGTGGTCGATTCACCGCTGATGTCGCCGACCGGTTGGCTGCGGCAGGTCTCCTCGGTCATCGAGCCCCGCTCGACCATGATGTGGACCACGGCACCCGAGCCGTCCGTGTAGGCGGCGGAGAAACCGTCGTCGCCGAGCACGCCGACGGACTGCTGGGCCAGGGTGAAACCGGGGATCCTGGTGACGTAGACCAACTCGGGCAAGGCACCCATCGCCTTCGCCCGCTTCTCGAGTTCGTCGGGTGCGAGGGGGGCCGCCTCGGGCCCGGCGGAAGCGCCGGCGTCCGCGACGGCAGTGGCGTCGACGGCGACCGGGTCGTCGGCCGGGTACCCCGTACCGCACGCGGTGAGCAACAGCGGGGTCAGCAACAGCGGCAGGACGCGCGCGCGACGATTCATGCGCCCATCCTGCCGCACAGGTGTTCCACAGCGGAGTCGTTCCGTGTCCGATTCCTTCAAGAGCGCGCCCGCACGCCCCGCCTACGGTGGCCCCATGACCGCACGATTCAACGCCATCGGCCTCGTCGTCTCCGACATGGCCGCGTCCGTGACCTTCTACCGCCGGCTCGGTTTCGCGTTCCCCGAGGACACCGGGGACCAGCCGCACGCCGAGGCCGAGTTGCCGGGCGGAATCCGGCTGCTGCTCGACACCGAGGAGTCCGTCCGTTCCTTCCACCCAGGATGGCAGCCGCCGGCCGGCGGCGGGCGGCACTCGCTCGCGCTGCTGTGCGACAGTCCCGCGGAGGTGGACGCGCTCTACGAGGAGCTGACCGGCGCCGGGTGCCACGGCGAACTCAAGCCCTGGGACGCCGTCTGGGGGCAGCGGTACGCCGTCGTGAACGACCCGGACGGCCACGGGGTGGACCTGTTCGCGCCGCTAGCCGCGTCGGCCCAGTAGCTCCCCGGGCGCCACGCCCGCCAACTCCCGCACGTCCCGAGTCAGATGGGCCTGATCCGCGTAACCGGACCGGGCGGCCGTCTCGGCGAGGGGCGTGCCGGCGCGGGCCAGGTCGAGAGCGCGCCGCAACCGCAGTACCCGGGCGAGGGTCTTGGGTCCATAGCCGAACGCGGCCAGTGAACGGCGGTGCAACTGGCGGGCGCTCAAGCCGAGTCCGTCGGCGGTGGCGGCGACCGGGCGGCCCGCGTCCAGGGCGGCCACGATCCGGCGCAGCAGCGGGTCGGGGGGCTCGGTCTCGGCCGCCCGGGACAGCGCCGCCTCCTCCAGGCCGCTCGCCGGGTCGGGGGCCGCGGTCACCCGCGCGGCCAGGCGCCGTACCCGGTCGGCCGGCCAGAGGTCGGTGAGGTCGACCCGCCGGTCGCGCAGCTCGTGGGCGGGGACGCCGAGGAGGGCGGGCGCGGTGCCGGGGTAGAAGCGGACGCCCGTCCAGGGGCCGGGGGCGCCCTCGGTGACGTGGGCGCGGGTGTCGGGGCCGGCGACCAGCAGGCGGCCGTCGTACCAGAGCAGGTCCATGCAGCCGTCGGGCAGGACCCGGCCCGTGCCGGGCGTGGTCGGGGTGTTGGTCCACACCACCGCGCCGGTCAGCCGGGACGCCCGTTCCACGTACACGGGTGCCAGGCTACGCCGACGCCTTGCGGTACTCCTGCGGGCTGACGCCGTACACCCGTTTGAAGGCCGTGGACAGGGCGAACGCGCTGCCGTAGCCGACCTGGCGGGCGATGGCGCCGAGGGTGTCGTCGGTGTCGCGCAGCCGGTCCGCGGCGACGGCGAGGCGCCAGCCGGTGAGGTAGGCCATGGGAGGTTCGCCCACCAGGTCGGTGAAGCGCCGGGCGAGCGCGGCGCGGGAGACCCCGGCCTTCGCGGCGAGCGAGGCCACCGTCCAGGGGTGGGCCGGGTCGTCCTGGAGCAGCCGCAGCGCCCGGCCGACGACCGGGTCGCCCAGGGCCCGGTACCAGGCGGGCGGCTCGGCCCGCGGGCCGGCGAACCAGGCACGCAGCGCGGTGATGACCAGCAGGTCCAGGAGCCGGTCCAGGACGACCTCCTGGCCCGGTTCGTCCCGCGTGACCTCCGTCATCAGCAGGGGTGTCAGCGGGTTGTCCCACCCGTTGGAGGGGAGCGACAGCAGCGGCGGCAGGGCGTCCAGCAGCCGGCCGCCGATCTCGCCGCGCACCAGGTAGGTGCCGATCAGCAGCACCGCGCCGCCGTCGGTCCGCCCGCCCCAGGTGCGCACGCCGAGGTCCATCGAGCCGCCCAGGGGGCGTCCGTCGGGGTAGTGGCACTCGCCGCCCGGCAGGATCACCGCCTGCGGCGGGGTGGCGGGGTCGTCGGCGCAGGTGTACGGGTCGGGACCCCGCGCGATGGCGAGGTCGCCGGCGCTCAGCCTCAGCCGCTCCCCGGCGTCCGGGACGATCCAGGCGTCGCCGCGGACCATGAGCATCACCGTCAGCGGCGCCCGGTCCTCGACCCGCACGGCCCACGGTGGGTCGAAACAGGCACGGATCATGAACGCGCCCCGGGCGCGGGGCCCCTCCAGCAGACCGGCGAGTGCGTCCATGGCGCCACAGCGTAGACGTAGGCGTATGCCGGCGAGTCGTTCGGCGATGGGCACGTAGGGCGCCCGGCGGTTGACTGGAGCCATGACAGACATGGCGGACATGAGGGCGCACGGAGACATGCGGGCACACGGGGACATGACGGTCGTGGTGACGGGGGCGTCCGGTCGTACCGGGCGGCGGGTGGCCGAGGCGGCGCGGGCGGCCGGGCTGACGGTGCGGGCGGCGTCCCGGGCGACCGGCTTCGACTGGCGGTCCCGGTCGACCTGGGCGGACGTCCTGCGCGGCGCCGACGCGGCCTACCTGGTCTGTCCCGACGACGTCGGCGCCCCCGACGCCGCCGGGGCGGTCGGGGCGCTCGCGCGGGAGGCGGCCGGGCTCGGCGTACGGCGGCTGGTGCTGCTGTCGGCGCGAGGCGAGGAGCAGGCGCGGCCCACCGAGGAGGCGCTGGCCGGGGCGGGCGTGGACTGGACGGTCGTACGGGCCGCCTGGTTCGCGCAGAACTTCAGCGAGGGGCCGCTGGTGGAGGAGCTGCGGCAGCGCGGGGAGCTGGTGTTCCCGGCCGGTGACCGGGCGCGGGAGCCGTTCGTGGACCTGCGGGACGTCGCGGACGTGGTGGTGGCCGCGCTGACCTCCGGCGACCGGTACGCCGGGCGGGTGCTGGAGGTCTCGGGGCCTCGGCTGCTGACCTTCGGGGAGGCGGTCGCCGAGATCGCGAGGGAGACGGGCCGCCCGTTGACGTACCGGGCCGTGTCGCCTCGCGAGTACGGGGAGAACCTGGCCGGCTTCGGGGTGCCGGAGGAGGAGGTCGCGTTCCTCGTGGAGCTGTTCGGCGACCTGCTCGACGGCCGCAACGCCTGTCTGTCGGACGGGGTCCGGCAGGTGCTGGGCCGTGCGCCGAGGGACTTCGGGGACTTCGTACGGGAGGGCGCGGCGGCGGGGGCGTGGGCCGCGGGGGCGTCCGACCGGCCCTAGGGAGCCTGGCCGGCCGGTTACGAGGCCTCCGGCTTGTCGTGGTTCACGGGCGGGTGGTTCTTCACGTGGGTGCGCAGGCGGGACGTGACGTCCTCCGGGGGCAGGAAGCGGGACCAGCGTTCCGGGAACTCGGAGGGCATGTCGGGGTCCGCCTCGCCGTTCGCGGCGGAGCGGGCCACGTACTCGGCGACCTGCGCCTGCCGCAGCCGCTCGTTGGCCTCGCGCGCCGCGGCGGTGGCGGCGGCCGGCCAGACCCGGTCGATGGCCGCGTTGACCGCGGCCCCGACGAGCACCGCGAACGCGGACACGCCGATCCACAGCAGTACGGCGACGGGCGCGGCGAGCGAGCCGTAGATGGTGGGGCCCTCGACGGTGTTGGTGAGGTAGATGCGCAGCAGGAAGCTGCCGAGCACCCACATCGCCAGGGCGACCAGCGCGCCGGGCACGTCCTCGATCCACGGGGAGCGCACGGGCACGGAGACGTGGTACAGCGTGGTCAGGAAGGCGACGGACAGGATGATGACGACCGGCCAGTACAGCACCTGGACGACCGTCGTCGACCACGGCACGATCCCGACCACGACATCCGGGCCGGCCACCATCAGCGGCAGCGCGATGGACCCGATCAGCAGCGCCACGAGGAACAGCAGGAACGCCATCAGGCGGGTCTTGACGATCCCCCGGACGCCGTCGAGGCCGTACATGACGGTGATGGTGTCGATGAAGACGTTCACCGCGCGGGAGCCCGACCACAGGGCGAACAGGAAGCCGAGGGAGATGACGTCGGGCCGGCCGCCCTTCATCACGTCGTCCAGGATCGGCTCGGTGATCTGTTCGACGCCCTTCTCGGAGAGCACGGCGCGGGAGGCGTCCAGGATGCTGGTGCGCAGGCTCTCGGTGGTGTCGGCGCCGATCCACAGGTCGACGTAGCCGAGCAGGCCGATGACGCTCAGCAGCAGCGGAGGCACCGACAGCAGCGTGAAGAACGCGGCCTCGGCGGCCAGGCCGAGGATGCGGTACTCCATGCACGAGTTGACCGTGTTTTTGAGCAGCAGCCAGGTGGTCCTGCGTTTGGATACGTTCCGGTACAGAACCCGGGCGCGATGGAGTCGGCCGGAGGGCTGTTCAGGGGATTCACTTGCTGGCTGCACGTCCTAAAGGTATCCGCCGCGGAGGGTCGCACTCATCCGCGGACGTCCTCCGCGCCGTGCGGGCCCCCCGCCGGCGCCCGGCACGGTAGGTTCACGGTCATGGCAGGCAGTACCCACACCGTGACGAATCAGGCCCCGCCGCTGGTCGGCTACGACGTCTTCACCGCCGACCGGGCGCTGACGGCCGCGGTCGAACGGCATCTGGCACCGGAACTCCACGAGGAGGCGCTGGCGGAGTTGTCGGGGCTGGGCCGCGGCTGCGGGTCGGTCCAGACCCAGGAGTGGGGCGCGCAGGCCAACGAGAACCCGCCGGTCCTGCGCACCCACGACCGCTACGGCCACCGCGTCGACGAGGTCGGCTTCCACCCCGCATGGCACCGGCTCCTCGGCAAAGGGGTCTCGGCGGGCCTGACCGCGGCCTGGTCCCGGCCGGGCGGCCATGTGCGGCGCGCCGCCGGCTTCCTCATGTGGACCCAGGTGGAGGCGGGCAACGGCTGTCCGCTGTCGATGACCCACGCGGCGGTGCCGGCCCTGCGCGCCGACCCGGAACTCGCCGCCGAGTGGGAGCCGCGGCTGACCTCCCGGGTGTACGACCGGGAGCTGCGGCCGGCCCACCTGAAGGCCGGTGCGCTCCTCGGGATGGGCATGACGGAGAAGCAGGGCGGCAGCGACGTACGGGCGAACACCACCTCGGCACGCCCGCTGGCCGAGGACGGCACGTACGAGCTGACCGGGCACAAGTGGTTCTGCTCGGCGCCGATGTCGGACGGGTTCCTGGTGCTGGCGCGGGCCCCGGGAGGGCTGACCTGCTTCCTGGTGCCGCGCGTGCTGGCGGACGGGACCCGCAACGTGTTCCTGATCCAGCGACTGAAGGACAAGCTGGGCAACCGGTCCAACGCCTCCGCCGAGGTCGAGTTCGCCGGGACCTGGGCGCGCCGGGTCGGCGAGGAGGGGCGCGGGGTGCGCACCATCATCGGCATGGTGGCGGCGACCCGGCTGGACTGTGTGCTGGGTTCGGCGGGCCTGATGCGGCAGGCCGTGGCGCAGGCGGTGCACCACTGCACGTACCGGGAGGCCTTCGGCGCGAAGCTGGTCGACCAGCCGCTGATGCGCAACGTCCTCGCGGATCTCGCGATCGAGTCGGAGGCGGCCACCACGCTCGCGCTGCGGCTGGCGGCGGCCTACGACGCCGCCCACGACGGCGACGGCGGTGGCGACGAGCGTGAGCGGGCGCTGCTGCGGATCGCGGTGCCGGCGGCCAAGTACTGGGTGACCAAGCGGTGTGCACCCCTCGCGGTGGAGGCCGCCGAGTGTCTGGGCGGCAACGGGTACGTCGAGGAGTCGGGGATGCCCCGGCTGGTGCGGGAGTCGCCGCTGAACTCGATCTGGGAGGGCGCCGGCAACGTGCAGGCGCTGGACGTGCTGCGGGCGCTCGGGCGGGAGCCGCTCGCGATGGACGCCTATCTGACGGAGGTGGGCCTGGCACGCGGCGCCGATCACCGGCTGGACGCGGCGATCAGGGGCCTGCTGACGGAGCTGGCCGATCTGGAGGCCGCCGAGGGGCAGGCGCGGCGGCTGGTGGAGCGGCTGGCGCTGGTGCTCCAGGGCTCGCTGCTGGTCCGGTTCGCGCCGCCGGAGGTCGCCGACGCGTTCTGCGCCGCGCGGCTGGGCGGTGACGGGGGCGCGGCCTTCGGCACGCTGCCGCCCACGCTGGACCTGGCGTCGGTGGTGGAGCGGGCCCGTCCGGTGGCCGTGGCCTGATTCCGCCGGGTGGCGCGGAGGTGGTGCTGCGCCGACACGGCACCACCCCCACCACACAGGCCTGTGCAGGCCGCGTACGCCGCTCGGGGCGGCGTGGTTCAAGTTTGGGCACCGGTATGGCCGTCCACCAGGGTTGCAGGGGGTTGCAACTTGCCGCCGGCCGTGTGCGGACTGTGTCCGCGTGTCACGGGCAAGCGGTCGGTATCGGACGAACACCCGGGTGCCGGGACGTCCGAGCATTCGAACGAATCCGAGTATCGAATATCCGCACAACCGGGCATCCGGCTTCCGGGAGGACGGGACCAGTGGCGCTCTCGCCGATGGACGTGACTCAGTTCGCCGCGGTCGACACGGCGCGTGCGGCGCGGATGCTCAACGAGGTCCGTTCCGCGAAGCTCTCGGGCGGTCGGGCTCCCGTCGCGCCGCGTCCGGTGATCGAGCAGTCCTGGGACCGGATGCTGCGCAGCGGTGTCGATCCCGAGCACGACTTCCGCTCCGGGCTGCTGGCCCCGGAGGAGGTACGACGGCGGCGTGAGGCCTCGGCACTGCGCCATGTCCTGCCCGTGCTGCGAGAGGGTCTGCTGTCGGTCGCGGACGTCGCGCACCACATCATGGTGGTCGCCGACGACGAGGGCAGGGTGCTGTGGCGGGAGGGCAGCGCGCGAGTGCTGCGCAAGGCCGACGGTCTCGGTTTCGAACTCGGGGCGGACTGGCGGGAAGACGTGGTCGGCACCAACGGTATCGGCACACCGGCGGTCACCCGGCGGCCCGTACAGGTCTTCGCCTCCGAGCACTTCGTCCGGTCGCAGGCGACCTGGACCTGCGCCGGAGCGCCCATCACCGACCCGCGCAGCGGCCTTCTGCTCGGCGTGGTCGACGTGAGCGGGCCGCTGGAGACGATGCACCCGGCGACGCTCGCCTGGGTCGACTCGGTGGCCAGACTCGCCGAGGCCCGCCTGCGCGAACTGCACGTGAGGTCGCTGGAGCGGCTGCGGGCGGTGGCCGCTCCGGTGCTGGCCCGACTCGACGGGCGGGCCTTGGTGACGGACCGGGAGGGCTGGACGGCGGCGGTGACCGGGATGCCGTACCTGGACCGGGTGGTGCTGCCCAAGTCCCCGGCGGCGGGGGCGAGGTGGCTGCCCGGATTCGGTGCGTGCACCGTGGAGCCGCTGGGCGACGGCTGGTTGGTACGGGCCGCCGGAGGGCCGGTACCGCAGGACGCCGCCCGGATCGTGCTGAATCTCGGACAGCCGCGCCGCTGGTCGGTCCGGGTGCTGGGCGGGGCGGAGGACTGGGCCCGGGAACTGAGTCCCCGGCACGCCGAGTTGCTGTACCTGCTGGCCGTCCACCGTTCCGGCCGCAGCGCCGCCGAGCTGGCCGACGACGTGTTCGGCGACCCGGCCCGCACGGTGACGGTACGGGCGGAGATGTCGCGGGTACGGAGGTACCTCGGGGCCTATCTGGAACACCGGCCGTATCGTTTCTGCGAAGGCGCGGAGGTGGAGGTGGTCCTCCCCGAGGACCCGCGCGACCTGCTCCCCCACTCGACGGCACCGGTCGTGGCGGAGCACCGGGCGGGGGCGCTGCCGGCTACCTGACAGCGACCGGCCGGACGGCCGCACCGGCGGGCGGCCGCACCGCACCCGCACCCGCACCCGCACCCGCACCCGCACCCGCGACACAACCCGCGCCGCCCGGGCCCTCCCGCGCCCCGCACCGCCGGATGGCCGCCGGATGGCCGCCGGATGGCCGCAAAAACGGTTCG
>NZ_BAABCQ010000011.1:0-78929 GCF_039539045.1 Streptomyces marokkonensis | reverse complement strand
CGGGGAGTCGATTGAGCGGTCAGATGAGCGGCTCCGTATTCACTTGCCGAATGCGGTTTCGCCCAGTCGACAGGCGGATCCACAAGACTCCCGGCAGTCTTGTTTCCAACGGAAAAACGCACGTACTTACGGGGGTAGGCTCGGCCATGGCCGGCCGACTCACGGACGCGCCGGCAGCCGGTGGGCGCAGCACGCGCACCGGCATCCGACATGTGGAGAGGAGCCCTGACTCAGGGTGAGCACCAAGCCGACCACCACAGACCTCGAGTGGACCGAACTGGACCAGCGGGCCGTGGACACCGCCCGCGTCCTGGCCGCCGATGCCGTACAGAAGGTTGGCAACGGCCATCCGGGTACGGCGATGAGCCTGGCGCCGGCCGCCTACACCCTCTTCCAGAAGGTGATGCGGCACGACCCCGCCGACGCGAACTGGGTCGGACGCGACCGTTTCGTGCTGTCCGCCGGCCATTCGTCCCTGACTCTCTACACCCAGCTGTACCTGGCCGGCTTCGGTCTGGAGCTGGCGGACCTCGAGTCCTTCCGGACGTGGGGCTCCAAGACCCCCGGGCACCCGGAGTACGGCCACACCACGGGCGTGGAGACGACGACCGGCCCGCTGGGCCAGGGTGTCGCCAACGCGGTGGGCATGGCGATGGCCGCCCGCTACGAGCGCGGTCTGTTCGACCCGGAGGCCGCCGAGGGCGAGTCCCCGTTCGACCACTTCATCTACTGCGTCGCCGGTGACGGCTGCCTCCAGGAGGGCATCTCCGCCGAGGCGTCCTCCATGGCGGGCCACCAGAAGCTCGGCAACCTGGTCCTGCTGTGGGACGACAACCACATCTCGATCGAGGGCGACACCGAGACCGCCGTCTCCGAGGACACCTGCAAGCGGTACGAGGCGTACGGCTGGCACGTGCAGCGCGTCGCCCCGAAGCCGGACGGCGACCTGGACCCGAACGCGCTCTACGACGCGATCGAGGCGGCGAAGAAGGTCACGGACAGGCCGTCCTTCATCGCCATGCGGTCGATCATCGCCTGGCCCGCCCCGACCGCGCAGAACACCGAGGCCGCGCACGGCTCGGCGCTCGGCGAAGACGAGGTCGCGGCGACCAAGCGGGTCCTGGGCTTCGACCCGGAGAAGACCTTCGAGGTCTCCGACGAGGTCATCGGCCACACCCGCAAGGCGCTGGAGAAGGGCCGGGCGGCCCGCGCCGTGTGGGAGAAGACCTTCCAGCAGTGGCGGGACAACCACCCCGACCGCGCCGCCGAGTACGAGCGGGTCGCCAAGGGCGAGCTACCCAAGGGCTGGGAGGAGAAGATCCCGGTCTTCGAGACGGGCAAGGGTGTCGCCACCCGTGCCGCGTCCGGCAAGGTCCTCCAGGCGCTCGGCGCGGTCGTCCCCGAGCTGTGGGGCGGCTCGGCCGACCTGGCCGGCTCGAACAACACGACGATCGACAAGACGTCGTCCTTCCTCCCGGCGGACAACCCACTGCCGGAGGCGGACCCGTACGGCCGCACGATTCACTTCGGCATCCGCGAGCACGCGATGGCCGCCGAGATGAACGGCATCGCGCTGCACGGCAACACCCGCATCTACGGCGGCACCTTCCTGGTGTTCTCCGACTACATGCGCAACGCGGTGCGGCTGTCGGCGCTGATGCACCTGCCGGTGACGTACGTGTGGACGCACGACTCCATCGGTCTGGGCGAGGACGGCCCGACCCACCAGCCCGTCGAGCACCTCGCCGCGCTGCGCGCCATCCCGGGCCTGAACGTGGTCCGCCCGGCCGACGCCAACGAGACGGCCATCGCCTGGCGCGAGATCCTCGGGCGCTGGACGAAGGAGTTCGGCAAGGGCCGGCCGCACGGTCTCGCCCTCACCCGCCAGGGCGTGCCGACGTACGAGGCCGACGAGGACGCGGCCAAGGGCGGCTACGTCCTGTTCGAGGCCGAAGGGCCCGAAGGGCGGAGCGCCGACGCCGAGGTCGTCCTGATCGCCACCGGCTCCGAGGTGCACGTCGCCGTGGAGGCGCGCGAGCAGCTCCAGGCCGGCGGTGTGCCGACGCGCGTGGTGTCCATGCCGTGCGTCGAGTGGTTCGAGGAGCAGGACCAGGGGTACCGGGACAGCGTCCTGCCCCCGTCCGTGAAGGCCCGTGTCGCGGTGGAGGCCGGGATCGGTCTCACCTGGCACAAGTACGTCGGGGACGCCGGCCGCATCGTTTCCCTGGAGCACTTCGGTGCCTCGGCGGACGGCAAGGTGCTCTTCCGCGAGTTCGGCTTCACCGCCGAGAACGTCGCATCCGCCGCCCGGGAATCGTTGACCGCAGCTCAGCGCTGACGCTCGTACACGACACGTAGGAGATGCATTTTCCATGACAGACGCACTCAAGCGCCTCTCCGATGAAGGCGTCGCGATCTGGCTGGACGACCTGTCGCGCAAGCGCATCACGTCCGGCAACCTCGCCGAGCTGATCGACCAGCAGCACGTCGTGGGCGTCACCACCAACCCGTCCATCTTCCAGAAGGCGATCTCGCAGGGCGACGGCTACGACCAGCAGCTCTCCGACCTCGCCTTCCGCAAGGTCACGGTCGAAGAGGCGATCCGCATGATCACCACGGCGGACGTCCGCGACGCCGCCGACATCCTGCGCCCCGTCTTCGACGCCACCGGCGGCAAGGACGGCCGGGTCTCCATCGAGGTGGACCCGCGTCTCGCGCACAACACCAAGGCGACGGTCGCCGAGGCCAAGCAGCTGGCCTGGCTGGTGGACCGGCCCAACACGCTGATCAAGATCCCGGCGACCGAGGCCGGTATCCCGGCGATCGCCGAGACCATCGGCCTGGGCATCAGCGTCAACGTCACGCTGATCTTCTCGCTGGAGCGCTACCGCCTGGTCATGGACGCCTTCCTGACCGGTCTGGAGAAGGCCAGGGAGCGCGGCCTGGACCTCTCGCTGATCCACTCGGTGGCGTCCTTCTTCGTGTCCCGCGTGGACACCGAGATCGACAAGCGCATCGACGCGCTCGGCACCGACGCCGCCAAGGCACTGCGCGGCAAGGCCGCCGTCGCCAACGCCCGTCTCGCCTACCAGGCGTACGAGGAGATCTTCTCCTCCGACCGCTGGAACGCCCTGGAGAGGGCCGGCGCCAACAAGCAGCGTCCGCTGTGGGCGTCGACCGGCGTGAAGGACAAGGCGTACAGCGACACCATGTACGTCACCGACCTGGTCGCGCCGAACACGGTCAACACGATGCCGGAGGCGACGCTGTTCGCCACCGAGGACCACGGCGAGATCACCGGCGACACGGTCGCCGGCACCTACGAGCAGGCCCGCGCCGACCTCGACGCGGTCGAGAAGCTCGGGATCGGCTACGACGAGGTGGTCCGGCTGCTGGAGAAGGAGGGCGTCGACAAGTTCGAGGACTCCTGGACGGACCTGCTGAAGTCGACCGAGGCGGAGCTGAAGCGCCTCGCCCCCTCGGAGGGCTAAAACATTGTCAAGCAGCAACCCGCTGCGTGACCCCGCAGACCGACGGCTCCCGCGTATCGCGGGGCCGTCGGGTCTGGTCATTTTCGGCGTCACCGGTGACCTCTCCCGCAAGAAGCTCATGCCCGCCGTGTACGACCTCGCCAACCGGGGTCTGCTGCCGCCGGGCTTCTCTCTTGTCGGCTTCGCCCGCCGCGACTGGGAGCACGAGGACTTCGCCCAGGTCGTGCACGACGCCGTCAAGGAACACTCCCGCACGCCGTTCCGCGAGGAGGTCTGGCAGCAGCTCATCCAGGGGATGCGCTTCGTCCAGGGCACCTTCGACGACGACGACGCCTTCGAACGGCTGCGCGGCACCATCGAGGAGCTGGACAAGGCGCAGGGCACGGGCGGCAACTTCGCCTTCTACCTCTCGGTGCCGCCGAAGTCCTTCCCCGTGGTCATCAAGCAGCTGAAGAAGCACGGCCTCGCCGACCAGTCGAGCGGCCCCTGGCGCCGCGCGGTGATCGAGAAGCCGTTCGGCCACGACCTGAGGTCGGCCGAGGAACTCAACCGGATCGTCCACGAGGTCTTCGCCCCGGACCAGGTCTTCCGCATCGACCACTACCTGGGCAAGGAGACCGTCCAGAACATTCTGGCGCTGCGCTTCGCCAACACGATGTTCGAGCCGATCTGGAACCGGTCCTACGTCGACCACATACAGGTGACGATGGCCGAGGACATCGGCATCGGCGGCCGGGCCGGCTACTACGACGGCATCGGCGCCGCCCGTGACGTCATCCAGAACCACCTGCTCCAGCTGCTCGCGCTGACCGCCATGGAGGAGCCCGCCTCCTTCGACGCCGACGCGCTGGCCGCGGAGAAGACCAAGGTGCTCGGCGCGGTCCGCCTCCCCAAGGATTTGGGCCGGGACACCGTGCGCGGCCAGTACGCGGCCGGGTGGCAGGGCGGCGCGAAGGCCGTCGGCTACCTCGAAGAGGACGGCATCGACCACAAGTCGAAGACCGACACCTACGCGGCGATCAAGGTCGGCATCGACAACCGCCGCTGGGCGGGCGTTCCTTTCTACCTGCGCACCGGCAAGCGACTCGGCCGCCGCGTCACGGAGATCGCGGTCGTCTTCCAGCGGGCCCCGCACTCCCCCTTCGACTCCACGGCCACCGAGGAACTCGGCTCGAACGCGATCGTCATCCGCGTCCAGCCCGACGAGGGCGTCACCGTCCGCTTCGGCTCCAAGGTGCCGGGCACGTCGATGGAGATCCGGGACGTGTCCATGGACTTCGCGTACGGCGAGTCCTTCACGGAGTCCAGCCCCGAGGCGTACGAGCGCCTCATCCTGGATGTGCTGCTCGGCGACGCCAACCTCTTCCCGCGCACCGAGGAGGTCGAGCTGTCCTGGAAGATCCTCGACCCGATCGAGGAGTACTGGGACAAGCACGGCACCCCGGCCCAGTACGCGGCCGGCACCTGGGGACCCGTCGAGGCGGACCACATGCTCGAGCGAGACGGACGGAGCTGGCGCCGGCCATGAAGACAGACCTCACGGACACCACGGCCAGCAAGATCAACAAGGCGCTGGTGCTGGGACGCCGGGCCATCGGCACCCCGGCCATCGGCATGGTGCTCACCCTGGTCATCGTCACCGACGAGGAGAACGCCTACGACGCGCTGAAGGCCGCGAGCGACGCCGCGCACGAGCATCCCTCGCGCACGCTCGTCGTCATCAAGCGCGTCTCGCGCTCGCCCCGGGACCGTACGAAGTCCCGGCTGGACGCCGAGGTACGCCTCGGCGCCGACGCGGGCACCGGCGAGACGATCGTGCTGCGGCTGTACGGCGACGTCGTCGACCACGCCCAGTCGGTGGTCCTGCCGCTGCTGCTGCCGGACGCTCCGGTGGTGGTGTGGTGGCCGGTGAACGCGCCGCTGAACCCGGCCGGGGACCCGCTGGGCGCGCTGGCCCAGCGCCGGGTCACCGACACCTACGCCTGCGAGGAGCCGGTGCGGGAGCTGGCCGCCCGCGCCGACGCCTACGCGCCGGGCGACACCGACCTGTCCTGGACCCGCATCACCCCGTGGCGCTCGATGCTGGCCGCGGCACTCGACCAGGTCGACTGCAAGGTGCAGGCGGTCGAGGTGGAGGGCGAGGAGTACAACCCGAGCTGCGAGCTGCTCGCGATGTGGCTCGCGGACCGGCTGGACGTCCCGGTGCAGCGCACCGCCTCCAGCGGTCCGGGGCTGACGGCGGTCCGGATGGAGACCGACTGCGGTCCGGTCGTCCTGGACCGGGCCGACGGCTCGCTGGCGAACCTGTCCATCCAGGGTCAGCCGGCCCGCGCGGTGGCGCTCAAGCGCCGCGAGACGGCCGAGCTGATCGCGGAGGAGCTGCGCCGCCTCGACCCGGACGACACGTACGCCTCGGCGCTGCGGTACGGGGTGAACCGGCTGAACGCGCCGGACACGCCGGACGCGCCGGACGCCCCGGACGCCCCGGACGCGCCGGTCAAAGGGGGCTCCTCCGGTGACGGGGCCGGCGCGGTCGCGGCCCCCGTCGCGACGGCTGCGAAAGCTCCCGCGAAGGACGCGGCGCGGGAGAAGACACCGGTGAGGAAGGCGGCGGCGAAGTGAGCACTCCCCAGCTGGTCGTGCACCGCGACAAGGAGCTGATGGCCGAGGCCGCCGCGGCCCGGCTTATCACCAAGATCGTGGACGCGCAGGCCTCCCGGGGCAACGCGTCCGTGGTCCTGACCGGTGGCCGCAACGGCAACGGCCTGCTCGCGGCGCTCGCCGGGTCCCCGGCCCGGGACGCGATCGACTGGGCCCGTCTGGACCTGTGGTGGGGCGACGAGCGCTTCCTGCCCGAGGGCGACCCGGAGCGCAACGTCACCCAGGCCCGCGAGGCGTTGCTCGACTCGGTGCCGCTGGACCCGAAACGGGTGCACGCGATGCCGGCGTCGGACGGCCCGCACGGCTCGGACGTGGAGGCGGCGGCCGCCGCGTACGCGCGGGAGCTGGCCGAGGCGTCCGTTCCCGAGAACCACGCCGAGGTGCCGTCCTTCGACGTCCTGCTGCTGGGCGTCGGGCCGGACACGCACGTGGCGTCGCTCTTCCCGGAGCTGCCCGCGGTCCGCGAGACGGACCGTACGGTGGTCGGCGTCCGCGGCGCGCCCAAGCCGCCGGCGATCCGGGTGACGCTCACCCTTCCGGCGATCCGCGCGGCCCGCGAGGTGTGGCTACTGGCGGCCGGCGAGGACAAGGCGGAGGCGGCGGCCATCGCGTTGTCGGGCGCGGGCGAGATCCAGGCCCCGGCGGCGGGGGCCCAGGGCCGCGCCCGGACCCTGTGGCTGCTGGACTCGGCGGCGGCCTCGCAGCTGCCGCGGTCGCTGTATCCGTCGGCGTCGGCCTGATCGGCCGGTGACGTCGGCCCGATCGGCCCGTGGCGTCGGCCCGATCGGCCCGTGGCGTCGGCCCGATCGGGACCTGAGACGGGAGAGGGGCGGGGTGGTGGGGGCTTGTCGCCCCTGCCGCCCCGCCCCTCTCCCGTCGCTCACTCCCGCCCGCGCAGCTCCCGGTAGGCGGCGACGAGCGCCCGCGTGGAGGCGTCCAGGCCGGTGACCTCGGCTCCGTCGGTGAGGGCGGGTTCGACGCGCTTGGCGAGGACCTTGCCGAGTTCGACGCCCCACTGGTCGAAGGAGTCGATGTTCCACACCGCGCCCTGGACGAACACCTTGTGCTCGTAGAGGGCGACGAGTTGACCGAGCACCGACGGGGTCAGCTCGCGGGCGAGGATCGTGGTCGTCGGGTGGTCACCCTTGAACGTCTTGTGCGGGACCAGCTCCTCCGGGACCCCCTCGGCCCGCACCTCGTCCGGTGTCTTGCCGAAGGCGAGCGCCTGGGTCTGCGCGAAGAAGTTGGCCATCAGCAGGTCGTGCTGGGCCTTCAGCTCGTCGCTCAACTCGGCCACCGGCCGGGCGAAGCCGATGAAGTCCGCCGGGATGAGCTTGGTGCCCTGGTGGATCAACTGGTAATACGCGTGCTGTCCGTTGGTGCCGGGCGTGCCCCACACGACGGGGCCGGTCTGCCAGTCGACCTCGTGTCCGTCCCGGTCGACGTACTTGCCGTTGGACTCCATGTCGAGTTGCTGGAGGTACGCGGTGAACCTCGACAGGTAGTGCGAGTACGGCAGCACCGCGTGCGACTGGGCGCCCAGGAAGTTGCCGTACCAGATGCCCAACATGCCCATCAGGAGCGGGACGTTGGACTCGGCGGGGGCGGTGCGGAAGTGCTCGTCGACGAGGTGGAAGCCGTCGAGCATCTCCCGGAAGCGGTCCGGGCCGATGGCGATCATCAGGGACATGCCGATCGCCGAGTCGTACGAGTAACGCCCGCCGACCCAGTCCCAGAACTCGAACATGTTGGCCGTGTCGATGCCGAAGGCGGCGACCTTCTCGGCGTTCGTCGACAGGGCGACGAAGTGCTTGGCGACCGCCTTGTCGTCACCGAGTGCGTTCAGCAGCCAGGTCCGGGCGGAGGTGGCGTTGGTGACCGTCTCGATGGTGGTGAAGGTCTTGGAGGCGATGACGAACAGCGTCTCGGCCGGGTCCAGATCGCGGATGGCCTCGTGCAGGTCGGCGCCGTCGACGTTGGAGACGAAACGGACCGTCAGCTCGCGGTCGGTGAAGGCTCGCAGTGCCTCGTAGGCCATGGCGGGGCCCAGGTCGGAGCCGCCGATGCCGATGTTGACGACGTTCCTGATGCGCTTGCCGGTGTGGCCCTGCCACTGTCCGGAGCGGACACGTTCGGCGAAGTCGGTCATCTTGTCGAGCACCGCGTGCACCTTGGGCACGACGTTCTCGCCGTCGACCTCGATCACCGCGTCCCGCGGGGCGCGCAGCGCGGTGTGCAGTACCGCCCGGTCCTCGGTGGTGTTGATCTTCTCGCCGCGGAACATGGCATCGCGCAGTGAGAAGACGTCGGTGGCGGAGGCCAGTTCGCGCAGCAGCCGCAGGGTCTCGTCGGTGACGAGGTGCTTGGAGTAGTCGACGTACAGGTCTCCCACCCGGAGCGTGCATCCGGTGCCGCGACCGGGGTCGGCGGCGAACAGCTCACGCAGCCGCACCTCGCCGAGCTCCTCGCGGTGCTTGGCCAGCGCGGTCCATTCGGCCCTCTGGTTGAGCCTCGTACGGCCGTCTTCGTTCATGTCGGACTTCAGCCTTCTTCCTTAGGTGTCCCAGCTGTCCCGGCTGTTCCAACCTAATTGATCAGCGCTGAAGAAGACCGAGGCGGCCTGGAGGAGGCTGAGCTAGATCTCGCCCCGCAGTTTGGCGAGCGCCTCGGCGAGGATGGCCTCGCCGTCCGCGTCGCTGCGACGCTCGCGCACGTAGGCGAGGTGGGTCTTGTAGGGCTCGGTGCGCGGCGGGTCCGGCGGATTGTCCCGGTCCTGCCCGGCGGGGAAGCCGCAGCGCGTGCAGTCCCAGGTCTCCGGGACCTGTGCGTCGCTCGCGAAGCTCGGCTGCGTCTCGTGTCCGTTGGAGCACCAGAAGGAGATGCGCAGGCGCGGCGCGGTCTCGCCACGCTCGGCCTCGCCCATCGGCCCCGCCCCGACCCGGCTTCCCCGGATCGCGTTGCCACTTGCCACGGTCGTAACTCCCTGCGTGATGGTGCCGCAAAGCGAGTCGGCGTTCGCTTCGCTGCGAGCGCCTCAGTCTACGTAAGGCCCAACGCGCGTCCAGTGGTTGGAGTTACAAGCTCCACTGCTCAGACGCAAGCCCCATGATAGGCGGCGCCGTGGGGCGCGTACCGAACATGGGGCTTTACGTGCGCAAGTGGGTGGTGCGTCAGTTGTTCGCCTTCATCAGAAGGCCGAGCACCATGATGCACGCGAACCAGAGCAGACCGACCACGACGGTGATCCGGTCGAGGTTGCGCTCGGCGACCGAGGAGCCGCCGACGGACGACTGCATGCCGCCACCGAACATGTCGGAGAGGCCGCCGCCCTTCCCCTTGTGCATCAGCACCAGCAGCATCAGCAGCAGGCTGAAGACGATCAGGGCGATCGAGAACCCCAAAACCACGGCTGGACCAACTTCCTCGGATTCGGATGAACGACGGGGGCACGGTGACAGTGGGCCACCATGCCCCCGCAAGGGTACGACGTATCGCCGCTACCGCATACTCACTGGTCGACCTGCTGGTCGATCTTCTGGCCGACCTGCTCGTCGGACTACTGGTCGCGGAAGCGGACGATCTTGACGAACTCGTCCGAGTCCAGCGAGGCGCCGCCGACCAGCGCGCCGTCGATGTCGGCCTGCGACATGATCTCGGCGACGTTGCCGGACTTGACCGAGCCGCCGTACTGGATGCGGACCTTGTCGGCCAGCTCCTGCGAGTACAGGTCGGCGAGCTTGCCGCGGACGGCCGCGCAGACCTCCTGGGCGTCCTCGGCGCCGCAGACCTTGCCGGTGCCGATGGCCCACACGGGCTCGTAGGCGATCACTACGGTCTCGGCCTGCTCGGCGGGGACGTCCTTCAGGCCGCCCTCGACCTGGGCGAGGGTGTGGGCGACGTGGTTGCCCGCCTCCCGGACGTCCAGTTCCTCGCCGACGCACAGGATCGGGGTCAGGCCGTGCTTGTAGGCGGCCTTGACCTTGGCGTTCACCAGCTCGTCGGTCTCGGCGTGGTACTGCCGGCGCTCGGAGTGGCCGATCGCGACGTAGGCGCAGCGCAGCTTGGCCAGCATCGGGCCGGAGATCTCGCCGGTGTAGGCGCCGCCGTCGTGGGCGGAGAGGTCCTGGGCGCCGTACTTGATCTTCAGCTTGTCGTGCTCGACCAGGGTCTGCACCGAGCGCAGGTCGGTGAAGGGGACGAGGACGGCGACCTCGACGGCGTCGTAGTCCTTGTCCGCCAGGGCGAAGGCGAGCTTCTGGACTTGGGCGATGGCCTCGAGGTGGTTGAGGTTCATCTTCCAGTTGCCCGCCATCAGCGGCGTGCGGGTGGTCATTGAGGTCAGTCCTCCAGTGCGGCGAGGCCGGGGAGCGTCTTGCCCTCGAGGTATTCGAGGGAGGCGCCGCCGCCGGTCGAGATGTGGCCGAATGCGTTCTCGTCGAAGCCGAGGGTGCGGACGGCCGCGGCGGAGTCGCCACCGCCGACCACGGTGAAGCCCGGGGCGTCGAGGAGGGCCTGGGCGACCGCTTTGGTGCCCTCGGCGTAGTCGGGGTGCTCGAAGACGCCCATGGGGCCGTTCCAGAAGACGGTGGCGGCGTCGGCGAGCTTCGATGCGTACAGCTTGCGGGTCTCGGGACCGATGTCCAGACCCTCCTGGTCGGCCGGGATGGCGTCCGCGGCGACGGTGGCGGGGTTGGCCGGGGCCTTGGTCTTCAGGTCCGGGAACTCGGGCGCGACCAGGACGTCGACGGGGAGGACCAGCTCGACGCCGTTCTTCTCCGCGCGCTCCATGTACTCCTTGACGGTCGGGATCTGGTCCTCCTGAAGGAGGGAGATGCCGACCTCGTGGCCCTGAGCCTTGAGGAAGGTGTACGCCATGCCGCCGCCGATGAGAAGCCGGTCGGCCTTGCCGAGCAGCTGGTCGATGACCGCGAGCTTGTCGGAGACCTTGGCGCCGCCGAGGGCGACGACGTAGGGGCGCTTGACGTCGTCGGTGAGCTTCCTCAGGACGCCGACCTCGGTGGCGATGAGGTGGCCGGCGTAGCGCGGAAGCCTCTTCGGCAGGTCGAAGACCGAGGCGTGCTTGCGGTGCACGGCGCCGAAGCCGTCACCGACGTAGACGTCGGCGAGGCCGGCCAGCTTGTCGGCGAAGGCCGCGCGCTCGGTGTCGTCCTTGCTGGTCTCGCCCGCGTTGAAGCGCAGGTTCTCGATGACCGCTACCTGGCCGTCGGCGAGGCCGGCGACCGTGGACTCGGCGGCGGTGCCGACCGTGTCCTCGGCGAAGGCGACGCCGGCGCCGAGCAGTTCACCGAGGCGGGCGGCGGCCGGGGCGAGGGAGAAGACCGGGTCCGGGGCGCCCTTGGGGCGGCCCAGGTGCGAGGCGACGATCACGCGCGCGCCCGCGTCGGCCAGGGCCTTGACGGTGGGCACCACGGCGCGGATGCGGCCGTCGTCGGTGATGGTGGTGCCGTCCAGCGGCACGTTCAGGTCGGCGCGGACGAAGACTCGCTTGCCCGCGACGCCTTCGGAGAGCAGTTCGTCGATCGTCTTCATGCAGAGGACTCCTGGGTTCTCGTGATCGCTCGTGATCCTACGAGGGCTGGTCGCCGCGGACGCGACGCAGGGCTCGGGAGGTGCGGCCTCGCGGACGCGACGCAGGGCTCGGGCAGCGCGGCCTTGCGCTGTCCGAGCCCTGCCACCGCATCGCGGTGCCTGCTGGGTCCGAGTCGATCAGAGCTGGTTGCCGATGAAGACCGTGAGGTCGACGAGGCGGTTGGAGTAGCCCCACTCGTTGTCGTACCAGCCGATGACCTTCACGCTCTTGCCGTCCTGGACCATGGTCAGGGACGAGTCGAAGGTGCAGGACGCCGGGGCGTTGACGATGTCCGAGGAGACGATCGCGTCCTCGGTGTACTCCAGGATGCCCTTGAGCTCGCCCTCGGCGGCCTTCTGGAAGGCGGCGTTGACCTCTTCCTTGGTGACCTCGCGGCTGAGCTCCAGGACGAGGTCGGTGACCGAGCCGGTCGGGACCGGGACGCGCATGGCCATGCCGTCCAGCTTGCCCTTGAGCTGCGGGAGGACCAGCGCGGTGGCCTTGGCGGCACCCGTGGTGGTCGGGATGATGTTCTCCGCGGCGGCACGGGCGCGGCGCAGGTCCTTGTGCGGGAAGTCCAGGATGCGCTGGTCGTTCGTGTACGCGTGCACCGTCGTCATCAGGCCCTTGACGATGCCGAAGTTCTCGTCGAGGACCTTGGCCATCGGCGCCACGCAGTTGGTGGTGCAGGAGGCGTTGGAGATGACGTGGTGGTTCGCCGGGTCGTACTTGTCCTGGTTGACGCCCATCACGATGGTGACGTCCTCGTCCTTGGCCGGAGCCGAGATGAGGACCTTCTTCGCGCCACCGGCGATGTGCTTCTCGGCGTCGGCCTTCTTCGTGAAGATGCCGGTCGACTCGATCACGATGTCGACACCCAGCTCACCCCACGGGATGTCGGCGGGGTTGCGCTCGGCGAGGACCTTGACGGTCTTGTCGCCGACGGTGATGGTGTCCTCGGTGTGCGAGACCTCCTGCTTGAGGCGGCCGAGGATGGTGTCGTACTTCAGCAGATGTGCGGTGGTCGCGGTGTCACCCAGGTCGTTGACAGCCACGATCTCGATGTCTGCACCCTGCTCCAGCAGCGCGCGGAAGTAGTTACGACCGATGCGGCCAAAGCCGTTGATGCCTACGCGGATCGTCACGAACCGATCTCCTCGTTGGTACGCCGGCCCGATGTGCCGGCGAGCTGTATTTGGGATGTCCCCGACCACCTCCGACCCTACCTCTCCGAGGCGTCGGGGGTGACATCGAGACGCCCCATACCCGGCAGGGCGGCCCGTACCCGCCAGTAGGGGTACGGACCGCCCTGGGCCACGGGGACCGATCACCCGTTTTCGCTACACCGTGTCAGTCCCCGGCAGGCCGGGATTCACTCGTCCAGGGCACGCAGCGCCTGCCGGAGCAGAGCCGCCCGGGCGGCCGGCTCGGTCAGGTGCTCCAGTCCGAAGCCCAGCAGGACCGTGTCGTCCGTGGTGACCGCGCCGTACGTCTGGAAGAGGGCCCCGGTGCGGGTCCAGTCCTTCAGGACGGCGGGGCTCCCCGCGGGCGGCCCGGAGACCTGCCAGGCGCCGAGCGCGGTCTCGAAGCCCTCGGTCGCGGTCGCCGTACCGCCGACGACGAGTGACGCCTCGTCGGCGAGGACACCGCGTCCGCCGCTGCCGGGGTCGGTGACGTAGGCGATCGACACCTCGACGGACTTCCCGGCGTAGGCGCTCAGGTCGAACTCGGCCTGCCGCCAACCCCCGGAGGAGCCGGTGAGGCCGTTCCACCGCCCGCTCGTCCCGGTCGCGGCGCAGCCGCCGTCGGACAGGGTCAGGTAGTGCTCCAGCCAGGGGTGCTCGCCCAGGTAGAACCCGGCCGCGCACTCCGTCGGTACGGCCGTGCCGGTGGCGCCGCCCGTCTCGGGGAGCGTGGTCCAGTCGTCGGCGCCGGTGGTGTGCGCCTCGACCAGGGCGTGGTCGTACCCGCGCTCGGTGTCCCACAGCAGCTGGGTGCGGAGCGTGGGCCGGTCGGCGGCGCCGACGCCGGTGAGGTCGACCGTGCGGGTGAGCCGCTTGTACGCGTCGTCGGTGTGGACGGCGGCGGCCATCCACTCCCCCGCGTACGGCCCGTACGGGTTGACCGTCCCCGGGAACTCCCCGGCGCCCTCGCTCGCGAACTGCGGGTAGGTGTCGGCGGGCAGTTCGTCCGAGGTGACGCTGTAGGTGCCGGCGGCGTCCAGCGGGTTGCCGGGGGCGTCGCCGAGCGTGCCGGTGGTCCCGTCGAGCTTGCCGGAGCCGGTGAATCCGGTGGCCCCGCGGGTCGACGTACGGGTGTGGGCGCCCAGGTAGTACTGGCTGAAGTCGTCGGACATGGTGCCGCCGCCGAGGTCGACGCTGCCGCCGGCCCGCTCGCCCGCCTCGATCAGCCTGCCGCCCTCGTTGAGGAAGGCGCGCAGCTGGAGCTGGGTGGCGTTGCCGGGTACGGCCGCACCGGTGTGGTGGACGACCGTGTGGAAGTGGCCGAGGACGCCGAGTGCGTCGGGCACGCCCTGCGTGGCGACGTCCCAGACGGCCGCCCGCCTGCCGTTGGCCTTCAGGGCGTCCACGTACGTCTGTGCCTGGGTGGCCTTGCCGCCCTCCTCGGCGACGACGAGGACGTCCGCGCGGGGCCGCTCGGCGATCGTGTACGTGAAGTGCTCGCTCTCGGTCCGCCTGCCCTGCTTCGTCTCGCCGCTGAACCAGACCTCGACCCGGTCACCGCGGTCGCCGTCCTTGACCTTGGCGCGGTACTCGTCGAAGTAGAGGTTGTCCTCGCCGCCGTACGTCTCACCGCCGCGCCAGGGCCGCAGCCTCATGTCGTGGACGCGTCCGCCGTTGACGCGGTACTTCAGCTCCTTGTCCCGCACCGACTTGCGTGCGACGACGGAGACCTCCTGGTCGGCGCCTCGGGAGTAGGAGGTGGTGAAGGGGGCCGGGGTGAAGTCGGCGGCCTCCAGGCCGACCGCGGAGGACGGCCGGTCGGGGTGGGCGGCGCTCTCGGCAACGGAGAGCGCGAAGGGGATGTTCTTCGCGAACTCCCGCTGGATCAGTTTCTCGTCGTCGGGGAAGTTGAAGCCCGACCGGCAGTCGCGCGGGTCCCACGCGTCGTCGGGGTCCTGCTCCGAGATGGTCTGGCAGGTCGACATCTCCGGGGTGAACATCGCCATGCCGTTGACGTTGGCCGCGTGGCCGTCCGCCTCGCCGTTGGTGGTGTACAGCTCCGAGGAGACCTGGGGGTGGTAGCCGGGGATCGCGGAGTTGCCGGGGGTGCCGGCGAGTGCCTCGTAGAGGACGTCGTCCGGGGTGTTCGTGGCCACCTGCCAGCCGACCCCGTAGAGGAGGAGTTCGGCGGCGGAGTGGTAGTTGATGCCGTACGTGAAGCCGATCCGCTTCTGGAGGGCGTCCAGGGCCTTGGTCTCGGGCTCGGAGTTCGGGCCGGCGCCCCGGTAGGTCTGGCTGGTGGGATTGGGGGACGAGCCCTCGTCGTCGTAGCCCCACTTGTAGGCGAAGTTGCGGTTGAGGTCGACACCGTCGCCGGTGCCGATGGCACCGTCGCCGTTGACGTCGCGCAGGTTCTTGCGCCACAGGCGGTTGTCGGTGTTCTCGAACGTGTAGTCGTAGCCGTCGGGGTTGGCCGACAGGAGGAACCACAGTTCGGTCGTGTCGACCAGCTTCTTGATCCGCCGGTCCTTCTTGTAGTTGTCCAGGTAGTGGTGGAGCAGTCGCCGTGTCATCTCCGGCGTGATCCACTCGCGCGCGTGCTGGTTGGACATGTAGAGGACGGCGGGCTTGGAGCCGTCCTTCGACTTCTTCGCGTGCTTGGTGAGCTTCAGCGCGAGGATGTCCTGCCCGTTCACCGTCCTGCCGATGGAGACGACCTTGGTGAGGCGGGGGTTCTCCTGTGCGGTGCGGAGGATCTCCTCCTTGAGGCCGCCGCTGCCGCTGTACGGGCGGAAGACGCCCTCGGCGGCGTCCGCGACGCGTTCCTCGGCCCGGGTGGACAGGGTGTGCTCCGTGAGATCGAGTCCCTGTTTCTCCAGTTTTCCGGCCTGCTGGTCGGTGAGGTACACCTCGACGGTGGCCGTGCCCCTGTCGGGGACCTGCTCACCGAGTTCGTGGCCGTCCTGGCCGGCGGCCAGCAGCAGGGGTACCTGCTCCTGGGTCACGTCGGTGCGGAAGACCTTCACCTCGTCGGCGGCCGCGGTCGCGGAGCCTGCGGGCTGTGCCTGGGCGATGGGTGCGAAGCTCGCTCCGCCGATCAGGAGCGCGCCGACGGCGAGGATCGATCTCGCTCTTCGTCTCATGAACCCCCCTAGGTGAGGCCTGTCCGACAGGCCTGGGTTCGCCACAGCAGCGAACAGATGCCAGGCTCATGACAGCTCATGATCGAGTCAAGAGCGGCGCAAGGACACGCGAAAGCCGGTCCCGGTCACCCAAGTGGGCGCCCGGACCGGCTTGTTGCGGCCCGTGTCGCGACGGCCCGGTGCGCGTTCGACCGACCGACCAGGTCGACCGACCAGGTCGACCGACCAGGCCGACCGACGAGGCAGGACAAAGAGGCAGGACAACAAGGCAGGACGGTAGGGCGACCGCTCGGATGACCAGGGGCGGACGACGAGGCCGGATGACCAGGCCGGATGACGAGGTCAGCCGACGAGGTCAGCCGACGAGGTTGTCCTCCAGCTCCTCGCTGAGATTGGCGTCCGTGCCGGGGATGCCGAGGTCCGAGGCCCGCTTGTCGGCCATGGCCAGCAGACGGCGGATGCGGCCCGCGACGGCGTCCTTGGTCAGGGGCGGGTCGGCGAGGGCGCCCAGCTCCTCCAGGGACGCCTGCTTGTGCTCCATACGGAGCCGGCCCGCGGCGGCGAGATGCTCGGGCACGTCGTCGGCGAGGATCTCCAGGGCGCGCTGGACCCGGGCGCCGGCGGCGACGGCCGCGCGGGCCGAGCGGCGCAGGTTGGCGTCGTCGAAGTTGGCGAGGCGGTTGGCGGTGGCACGGACCTCCCGCCGCAGCCGCCTCTCCTCCCAGGCCAGCACCGCGTCGTGGGCGCCGAGCCGGGTGAGCAGGGCGCCGATCGCGTCGCCGTCACGGACGACGACCCGGTCCACACCGCGCACCTCGCGCGCCTTGGCGGGGATCGACAGCCGGCGGGCGGCGCCCACCAGGGCGAGCGCCGCCTCGGGGCCCGGGCAGGTCACTTCCAGGGAGGAGGAGCGGCCGGGCTCGGTGAGGGACCCGTGTGCCAGAAAGGCCCCGCGCCAGGCGGCCTCGGCGTCGCAGGTGGCCCCCGAGACCACCTGCGGCGGCAGGCCTCGGATCGGGCGTCCCCGGCCGTCCACCAGGCCGGTCTGGCGGGCGAGCTGGTCACCGCCCGCGACCACCCGGACGACGAAACGCGAGCCGCGGCGCAGCCCGCCCGGCGCCATCACGATCAGCTCGGAACTGTGTCCGAAGATCTCCAGGATGTCCTGCTTGAGCCGCCGGGCCGCCCTCACGACGTCCAGCTCCGCCTCGATCACAATGCGCCCGCTCACCAGGTGGAGGCCGCCGGCGAACCGCAGAAGGGCGGAGACCTCCGCCTTCCTGCAGCAGGTCCGGGTGACGGGGAGCCGGGAGATCTCATCCTTCACCGCTGCCGTCATCGCCATGGGCCGATCCTTCCATGCATCCGAAAAATACGGTCGTACGCGGCGGCCAGCAGCTCCGGGTCGTGCCTCGGGGTCCCGTCGGTCCGGGCAACCGGAGCCAGTTCGACCGCGGCGCCGAACCGTTTCGCGGCGTCGGCGAGCGAGTCACGGTCCGGCACGGCGGCCTCGTCGGCCAGCACCACGTCCAGGGCGAGTTTAGGGGCGTGTCGTCCCAAAACCTCCAAATGACGCTGCGGGGAGAAGCCCTCGGTTTCTCCGGGTTGCGGAGCGAGGTTCAGGGAGAGCACCCGGCGGGCCTTCGTCTCGACGAGCGCGTCCAGCAGATCCGGCACGAGCAGGTGCGGGATGACCGAGGAGAACCAGGAGCCCGGGCCGAGCACCACCCAGTCCGCGTCCAGGACGGCGTCGACCGCCTCGGGGACTGCGGGCGGGTCGTTCGGCACCAGGTGCACGGACTGCACCTCGCCGGGCGTGAGCGCCACGGTCGCCTGCCCGCGCACGGTGTCCACCTCGTCGGGCCGGTCCGGGTCGTGCCCCCTGACCAGGGCCTGGAGCTCCAGCGGCACGGCGGACATGGGCAGCACACGCCCGTGCGCGCCGAGTAGCTTGCCGACCAGGTCGAGGGCCTGGACATGGTCGCCGAGCTGCTCCCACAGGGCGACGATCAGCAGATTGCCGACCGCGTGTTCGTGCAGGTCGCCCTGGGACTGGAAGCGGTGCTGGATGACGCGGGCCCACGTCTGGCCCCAGTCGTCGTCGCCGCACAGCGCGGCCAGCGCCTTGCGCAGGTCGCCGGGCGGCAGGACGCCCAGCTCGTCGCGCAGGCGCCCGCTGGAGCCGCCGTCGTCGGCCACGGTGACGACGGCGGTGAGGTCGCCGGTGATCCGGCGCAGTGCGGCGAGCGAGGCGGACAGGCCCATGCCGCCGCCGAGAGCGACGACCTTGGGCTGGGTGCCCCGGCGGCGCGGCTTGCCGCCACGCGCCTGCTCGGGCCGGGCGGCGCGGGCCTCGGCGGGTCTGCCGCCGCGCCCCTCGGGCACCACCCGGCGCAGCCTGCTCAGCCGCGGAGTACGTCCTGTCATTCCCGTCCCATGTCCCGGTGGACGACCACCGTCTCCACGCCCTCGGCGACGAGCCGGGCGGCGAGCTTCTCCGACATGGCCACGGACCGGTGCTTGCCGCCGGTACAGCCGACGGCGACGGTCACATAGCGCTTGCCCTCCCGACGGTAGCCCGCTGCGATCATCTCGAGCAGCTCGGTGTAGCGGTCGAGGAACTCCTTGGCCCCGGGCTGGTTGAGGACGTACGAGGACACCTCCTCGTTCAGGCCGGTGAACGGGCGCAGCTCCGGTACCCAGTGCGGGTTGGGCAGGAAGCGCATGTCCACGACCAGGTCGGCGTCGACCGGGAGACCGTACTTGAAGCCGAAGGACATGACGGTGGCCCGCAGCGCGGGCTCCTCCTCGCCGGCGAACTGGGCGTCCATCTTGGCGCGCAGCTCGTGCACGTTGAGGCTGGAGGTGTCGATCACCAGGTCGGCGTCGCCGCGCAGCTCGCGCAGCAGCTCCCGCTCAGCCGCTATCCCGTCGACGATGCGGCCGTCACCCTGGAGGGGGTGCGGGCGCCGCACCGACTCGAAGCGCCGTACCAGTGCGTCGTCGGACGACTCCAGGAAGACGATCCGCCGGGTGACACCGCGGGCGTCGAGGTCCGCGAGGGATTCGCGCAGGTTGTCGAAGAAGCGCCGGCCGCGGACGTCGACGACGACCGCGATCCGAGCCACGTTGCCCTGCGAGCGGGCGCCGAGCTCCACCATGGTGGGGATCAGCGCGGGCGGGAGGTTGTCGACGACGAACCAGCCCAGGTCCTCCAGACACTTGGCGGCCGTCGAGCGGCCGGCCCCGGACATGCCGGAGATGATCACCAGCTCGGGGATGGCCGCCTCGTGCGCCCCGGCGGCTTCCTTACCCGTACTCACCTGTGCTCCGTCGTCCTGGCCCCGCTCGGAGCCGGCCGTCCGCGGGTCCGCGTCCTCGCCGGTCGTGCCCCGGGCCCGTTCCCGCCCTGCTGTGGGGGGTGTCTCGTGCTCGGTCGTGGGCTGTGTCTCGTGCTCGGTGGTGGGGGGTGTCTCGTCTTCGATGGTGGGCTGCCCGTGCTCGGTGGTGGGGGGTGTCTCGTCTTCAATGGTGGGCTGCCCGTGCTCGGTCGTGGGCTGCCCGTGCTCGGTCGTGGGCTGCCCGTGCTCGGTCGTGGGCTGCCCGTGCTCGGTCGTGGGCTGTGTCGCGCGCTCGGTCATCTCTCCTGCCCCCGTCGTTCATCCGGGGTGCCCGCGGACACGGGCTCCCCCGGGGCATCCGCCGTCGTCTCGGGTGCCCCGTCCTCGTCATCCATGATCTCTCCGGTCGCCGTGTTCACGGCGGGCGCGGCCGGGGTGGCCCGGGCGAGTGCCACGGCCACGGTCTCGGCCGTCTTGCGGCCTATGCCCGGTACCTCGCAGATCTGGTCGATCGTCGCGGACCGCAGTCTCTTCACCGAGCCGAAGTGCTTGATCAGCGCCTGCTTCCGGGTCTCCCCCAGGCCGGGCACGTCGTCCAGCGGACTGGAGCGGAAGCGCTTGGCGCGCTTGGCGCGCTGGTAGGTGATCGCGAAGCGGTGCGCCTCGTCGCGGACCCGTTGCAGCAGGTACAGGCCCTCGCTGGTGCGGGGCAGGACGACCGGGTCGTCCTCGCGGGGCAGCCAGACCTCCTCCAGGCGCTTGGCGAGTCCGCAGACGGCGATGTCGTCGATGCCGAGCTCGTCCAGGGCCCGCTGGGCCGCCGCGACCTGCGGCTGTCCGCCGTCGACGACGACGAGCTGGGGCGGGTAGGCGAAGCGCTTGGGCCGGCCGTCGTCGTCCTTCAGGGCCGGGCCGTCCGTGAGCTGCTCGTCACCACCCGCTTCCGCCCTGTCCTCCCCTTCCTCCCCGTCGACCCACTCGCCGGTCTTCTCCTTCTCGGCGAGATACCGGCGGAAACGGCGGGTGATGACCTCGTGCATGGAACGGACGTCGTCCTGTCCGGCGAAGCCCTTGATCTGGAAGCGCCGGTATTCGCTCTTCCGGGCCAGTCCGTCCTCGAAGACCACCATGGAGGCCACGACGTCGTCGCCCTGGAGATGCGAGATGTCGTAGCACTCGATCCTGAGCGGGGCACCGTCCAGGCCGAGGGCGTCGGCGACCTCCTCCAGCGCGCGCGAGCGCGTCGTCAGGTCGGAGGCGCGCTTGGTCTTGTGCAGGACGAGCGCCTGCTGGGCGTTGCGCTGGACGGTCTCCATCAGCGCCTTCTTGTCGCCGCGCTGCGGAATGCGCAGCGACACGCCCGACCCGCGGCGCTCCGTCAGCCACTGCTGGACCGGCTCGACCGGGTCGGGCAGGGCGGGGACCAGGACCTCCTTGGGGACGGCGTCACCCGTCTCCTCCCCGTACAGCTGCTGGAGGGCGTGCTCGACCAGGGCGCCGGTGGTGATCTCCTCCACCTTGTCCGTGACCCAGCCGCGCTGGCCGCGCACGCGCCCGCCGCGCACGTGGAAGATCTGGACGGCCGCCTCCAGCTCGTCCTCGGCGACCGCGATCAGGTCGGCGTCGGTCGCGTCGGCGAGTACGACCGCGCTCTTCTCCATGGCCTTCTTCAGGGCCCCGACGTCGTCGCGCAGGCGCGCCGCCCGCTCGTACTCCATCTCCTCGGCCGCCTCGGCCATCTGCCGCTCCAGGCGGCGCAGATAGGTGCCGGTGCGTCCGGCCATGAAATCGCAGAACTCGTCGGCCAGGTCCCGGTGGTCGTCGGGAGCGATGCGGCCGACGCAGGGAGCCGAGCACTTGCCGATGTAGCCGAGCAGGCAGGGACGGCCGGTACGGGCGGCGTTCTTGAAGACTCCGGCGGAGCAGGTGCGCACCGGGAAGACGCGCAGCAGGAGGTCGACCGTGTCACGGATCGCCCAGGCGTGCCCGTACGGCCCGAAGTAGCGCACGCCCTTCTTCTTGTGTCCGCGCATCACCTGGACGCGCGGGAACTCCTCGTTCATCGTCACCGCGAGGTAGGGGTAGCTCTTGTCGTCGCGGTACTTGACGTTGAACCGGGGGTCGTACTCCTTGATCCAGGAGTACTCCAGCTGCAGCGCCTCGACCTCCGTGGACACCACGGTCCACTCCACGGACGCGGCCGTGGTGACCATGGTGCGGGTGCGGGGGTGGAGGTTCGCCAGGTCCTGGAAGTAGCTCGCCAGGCGCTGGCGCAGGCTCTTCGCCTTTCCGACGTAGATCACCCGACGGTGCTCGTCACGGAACCTGTACACCCCCGGGGAGTCCGGGATCTCTCCCGGCCTGGGGCGGTAGCTGGAGGGGTCGGCCATGACTCACACCCTACTGGCGAGGACCGACACTCCGGCGGGGCTCGCGTCCGCACCCACGACGACGCCGGTGTGCTCGTGACCGAGCTGCTCCTCGGCACGCTTCCGCGGGCCGGGGACACCTACCTCTTCCGCTACGGCGTCGAGGACGGCACGGCGGGGGTGTCGCACGAGTACGTCCGGGGGTTCGGTTCGGCGGGCGAGCAGTACGCGCTCCAGGTGCGGTTCGACTCCGCGGCCCTGCCGGTGCGGTGCCACCGGGTCACGCAGCCCTCGCCGGCGGCACCGCGCGGCGGCCGAGGCCGACGAGCGGGGCCGGTCAGGTCAGGTTCCGGGGCGGGCGACGATCCGGCCCTGCTCCACCTCGACCGGTAGTTCGATGAGCGGCACAGTGGCGGGGGCGTGCAGCACCTCGCCGGTCCGGGCGTCGAACTCGCTGCCGTGGCAGGGGCAGACGAGCTTCGTCCCCTCCAGCTTCTTGATGGGGCACCCCGCGTGTGTGCAGACCGTGCTGAACGCCTTCAGGGCACCCTCGTCATCCCGGCTGACGACCACGTTCTGGTCCTGGTAGAGCTTGGTCGCGCCCTTGGCGACCTCGCCGTCCGTTCCCAGGTCGACGGGCGCGGTCGGCCTGGCCGGCGCGGCGCCGTCGTCACCCGGTGAGCAGGCGGCCACACCGAGTCCGGCGACGGGCGTGAGGGCCGCCGAGCGCAGCACGGTACGGCGGCTCGGAACGGGACGGCCGGGCATGGGGTCTCCACTGTTCTGGGGATGTGCAGGGCGACGATATCCGGCGCTCGCGGGCGGCCTGCGGGGTGGGTGTCGGGTCTGCCGTTGAGGAAGCTTGCGCAAGCGTTTACGTCCATCTCCCGATGGGATACGGTCCCCGCCAGTGCCCACGCATCAGTGCGGGGCAGTGCACGGCAGCAGGCGACCTGGCCGTCCGGTTGCCGCTGGAACGCCTCACCGCGCCGGACCGGTCCGTGCGGATCCGCCCGAGCGGACCGTGCGGCTGCCCCGACCAGGGTCGGCGATCCGAGCAGCCCCGGGCAAACCCCGCACAGGCCTTCGAAAGGACCCTCCCGTGATCGTCGTCGCCGGTGAGGCACTGATCGATCTGGTACCGCAGGGCACGGGTGCCCTGGCCGCGCTGCGGCCGGCGCTCGGCGGCGGTCCGTACAACACGGCCGTCGCCCTGGGCCGCCTCGGCTCCCCCGCCGCCTTCTGCTCCCGGGTGTCGCGCGACGCCTTCGGCGAGGCGCTGCTCGACCGGCTGCGTGAGACCGGCGTGGACGTCTCGCCGGTGCAGCGCGGGGCCGAGCCGACGACACTCGCCGTGGCCTCGGTGGACGCGGACGGCTCGGCCGCGTACTCCTTCTACGTGGACGGGACGGCGGACCGGCTGTTCGCGGCGCCCGCCGCGCTGCCGTCCCGCACCCGGGCGGTCTCCTTCGGGACCTGCTCGATGGTGCTGGAGCCGGGCGCGAGCGCGTACGAGGAGCTGCTGCGCGAGACGGCCGCCCGAGGTGTGTTCACGGCGCTCGATCCCAACATCCGGGCGGGACTGATCCCGGACCCGGACGCCTACCGGGCCCGGTTCAGGAGCTGGCTGCCGTCGGTGTCGCTGCTGAAACTGTCCGCCGAGGACGCCGAGTGGCTCGGGGGCACGCCCCGGGAGTGGCTGGCGGCAGGCCCGGCGGCGGTCGTGGTCACCCGGGGCGGTGCGGGACTGACGGCGTACACCGGTGAGGGGGACGAGTACGCGGTGCCGGGCGAAGCGGTCGACGTGGTGGACACGATCGGCGCGGGTGACACGGTGAACGCGGCGCTGCTGCACGGCCTCGCGGTACGGGACGCCCTCGGTGACGAGGCGGTGGCCGGCCTGGGGGCCCAGGGCTGGGCGGAGCTGTTGGGCTTCGCCGCCCGGGCCGCGGCGGTCACCTGCTCACGAGCGGGCGCGGAGCCGCCGTACGCACACGAGGTCTCCTTCTGAGCACCGACGGCTGAACTCCGACGGCACCGGCTCCGGTCCGGCCGAGTGCCTGGGCGGGCCGGACGAACGACGCGCCGGGCCCCACGGACGATGCCGTGGGGCCCGGCGCGACTCCGTCTCAGGCCTTGCTCGTCCGCGTCGTCTTCTTCGCGGCGGGCTTGGTGGCCTTTGGGGCCGTCTTCGTAGCGGTCTTCTTGGCGGCCGTGCCGGTGACGGCCTTGGTGGCGGTCTTCTTGGCGGTGGCCTTGGCCGCCACCGTCTTCGCCGCCTTTCGCGGGGTCTTCACCGTGGCGGCCTCGCTGATCCGGTCGGCGCCGAGGACGTCCTGCAGGAACTTGCCGGTGTGGCTCGCGGGAACACCCGCCACCTGCTCGGGCGTGCCCTCCGCGACCACCAGTCCACCACCGGCACCACCCTCGGGGCCCATGTCGACGACCCAGTCGGCGGTCTTGATCACGTCGAGGTTGTGCTCGATGACGATGACCGTGTTGCCCTTGTCGACCAGGCCGGACAGGACCGTCAGCAGCTTGCTGATGTCCTCGAAGTGCAGACCGGTGGTCGGCTCGTCCAGGACGTAGACCGTGCGTCCGGTGGAGCGGCGCTGCAACTCGCTGGCGAGCTTGACGCGCTGTGCCTCACCGCCGGACAGGGTGGTCGCGGACTGGCCGAGCCGGACGTAACCGAGTCCGACGTCCTTCAGCGTCTTCATGTGCCGGGAGATCGCGGGGACCGCCTCGAAGAAGTCGGTCGCCTCCTCGATCGGCATGTCCAGGACGTCGGCGATGGACTTGCCCTTGTAGTGGACCTCCAGGGTCTCCCGGTTGTACCGGGCGCCGTGGCAGACCTCGCACGGGACGTAGACGTCCGGGAGGAAGTTCATCTCGATCTTGATCGTGCCGTCGCCCGCGCAGTTCTCGCAGCGGCCGCCCTTGACGTTGAAGGAGAAGCGGCCCGGCATGTAGCCGCGGACCTTGGCCTCGGTCGTCTCGGCGAACAGCTTGCGGACGTGGTCGAAGACGCCCGTGTACGTCGCCGGGTTGGACCGCGGGGTGCGGCCGATGGGCGACTGGTCGACGTGGACGACCTTGTCGACGAGGTCGTCGCCGTCCACGCGCGTGTGGCGGCCGGGCACGCTCCGGGCGCCGTTCAGCTCGCGTGCCAGGTGGGTGTACAGGATGTCGTTGACCAGGGTCGACTTGCCGGAGCCGGAGACGCCGGTGACGGCCGTGAACACGCCCAGCGGGAAGGACACGTCGATGTCCTGGAGGTTGTTCTCGCGGGCTCCGTGCACGGTGAGCTGCCGGGAGGGGTCGCGCGGGCGCCGGAGGTCGGGCAGCGGGATGGCCTTCTTGCCCGACAGGTACAGGCCGGTCTGCGACTCGGCGTTGTCGAGCAGCTCCTTGAGGGATCCGCTGTGCACCACCTTGCCGCCGTGCTCACCGGCGCCGGGGCCGATGTCGACGATCCAGTCGGCGACCTTGATGGTGTCCTCGTCGTGCTCGACGACGATGAGGGTGTTGCCCATGTCGCGGAGCCGGACGAGGGTCTCGATCAGCCGGTGGTTGTCGCGCTGGTGCAGGCCGATGGACGGCTCGTCGAGCACGTACAGCACGCCGACGAGTCCGGAGCCGATCTGGGTGGCCAGGCGGATGCGCTGGGCCTCGCCGCCGGAGAGGGTGCCGGCCGCGCGGTTCAGCGAGAGGTAGTCCAGGCCGACGTCGACCAGGAACCGCAGCCGCTCGTTCACTTCCTTCAGCACGCGCTCGGCGATCTTCTTGTCGCGGGTGCTGAGCTTCAGCTCGCCCAGGAAGTCCGCGCAGTCGCTGATGGACATCGCCGACACCTCGGCGATCGACCTGCCCATGACCGTGACCGCGAGAACGAGGGGCTTCAGGCGCGTGCCCTCGCAGGTGGGGCAGGGCACCTCGCGCATGTAGCCCTCGAAGCGCTCGCGGCTGGTGTCGCTCTCGGCCTCGCTGTGCCGGCGCTTGACGAAGGGAATCGCACCCTCGAAGGCCGTGGTGTACCGGCGCTCGCGCCCGTACCGGTTGCGGTAGCGGACCTCGACCTGGGTCTTGTGCCCGTACAGCAGGGCCTTGCGGGCGCGCAGCGGCAGGCCCGCGAAGGGGATGTCCGTTCGGAAGCCGAGGGCGTCCGCGAGGGCGCCGATGAGGCGGCCGAAGTAGTCCTTGGTGTGTCCGTGCGACCAGGGGTGGATGGCGCCCTCGTCGAGGGACTTGTCCTCGTCGGGGACGATCAGTTCCGGGTCGACCTCCATGCGCGTGCCGATGCCGGAGCAGTCGGGGCAGGCGCCGAAGGGCGAGTTGAAGGAGAAGGAGCGGGGCTCCAGCTCCTCGAAGGACAGGTCGTCGTACGGGCAGTACAGGTGCTCCGAGTACATGCGCTCGCGCTCGGGGTCGTCCTCGGGGAGGTCGACGAAGTCGAGCACGACCATCCCGCCGGAGAGGCCGAGGGCGGTCTCCACGGAGTCGGTGAGGCGGCGCTTGGCGGAGTCCTTCACCGTGAGGCGGTCGACGACCACCTCGATGGTGTGCTTCTCCTGCTTCTTCAGCGTGGGCGGGGTGGACAGCTGGACGGTCTCGCCGTCCACCCGCGCGCGGGAGTAGCCCTTGGTCTGGAGGTCGGCGAAGAGGTCGACGAACTCGCCCTTGCGCTCACGCACCAGCGGGGACAGCACCTGGAAGCGGCTGCCCTCCGGCAGCTCCAGGACCTTGTCGACGATGGCCTGCGGCGACTGGCGCGTGATCGGCCGGGCGCACTGGGGGCAGTGCGGCTTGCCGATGCGTGCGAAGAGCAGGCGCAGGTAGTCGTAGACCTCGGTGATGGTGCCGACCGTGGAGCGCGGGTTGCGCGAGGTCGACTTCTGGTCGATGGAGACCGCCGGGGAGAGACCCTCGATGAAGTCGACGTCCGGCTTGTCCATCTGGCCGAGGAACTGCCGGGCGTAGGAGGAGAGCGACTCCACGTAGCGCCGCTGGCCCTCGGCGAAGATCGTGTCGAAGGCCAGGGAGGACTTGCCCGACCCGGACAGGCCCGTGAAGACGATGAGCGAGTCACGAGGCAGGTCGAGCGAGACGTTCTTCAGGTTGTGCTCGCGCGCGCCACGGACGATGAGACGGTCGGCCACGCCGGTCCGCACCTTTCTTGAGAGAGTGACAGGGGCGAGGCCCCCGTCTTTCTCAGACTAGGGGGAGCCACTGACAACGCCGGTCGGATTCACCGGTTGTCAACAAACCCCGACTCCCCAGCATGCCCGACGCCGCACCCGACCATATAGCACGCGCATTCGATTTACGGGCGTCGTCCATCACCTTCACCCGAAGGTGTGACGCGGTCTAGAGTCGGCACCATGATTGATCACGCGCGTGACCTGGCGTCTGTACGTGACGCTACCGAGCGGCTGCTCACCGCGGTCGGGAAACTGGACAACGCGTCCGTGACGGAGTCGTCACGGCTTCCCGGCTGGACCCGCGGCCACGTCCTCGCCCACCTCGCCCGCAACGCGGACGCCCTCGTGAACGTCTTCGAGGGACGTCCCATGTATGTCTCCGGCGAGGCCCGGGACGCCGACATCGAGCGTGACGCCCCTCGCCCTCTCGACGTCCAGCTCACCGACGTGCGCGAGAGCGCGGCCCGGTTCCAGGACGCCTCGGCCGCGCCCGCGGACTGGTCGCGCACGGTGGAGTTGCGCAACGGGGTCACCGACACCGCGTCCCGGGTGCCGTTCCGGCGCTGGGTCGAGGTGGAGCTGCACCACGTGGACCTGGGTGTCGGGTACGAGCTGGAGGATCTTCCGGCGGAGTTCGGGGAGCGGGAGACCGCGTTCCTGGCCGCCCGGTTCACCGGGCACCCGGACGTTCCGCCCACCCGGCTCACCGACGGCACGCACGTGTGGAGCACAGGCCGGGAGGCGGATGAACCGGAGGTGACCGTCGCCGGTCACCCGGCCGATCTGCTCGGCTGGCTCGCCGGGCGACGCCAGGGATCCGCCCTGACCGTGGAGGGCGGCCCGCTGCCGTCGTTGCCCCCGCTGTAGCCCGTGGCGGCGGCCCCCGGACCGCCTCCCGGCGCCGGACAGCACAGAACCCCACGAAGCGCTACTAGGCTGGCGGTCATGACGTACAGCGGAGAGGTGCGGGTCGGCGGCCCCGCCGACGTGCACGAGCTCAAGGACCTGATGATCACCAAGGTCGCGGTCGGCCCGATGGACAACAATGCTTACCTGCTGCGCTGCCGGGCCACCGACGAGCAGCTGCTGATCGACGCCGCGAACGAGGCGCACTCGCTGCTCGGCACGATCGGAGACGGCGGCATCGCGTCCGTCGTCACCACCCACCGGCACGGCGACCACTGGCAGGCACTCGCCGACGTCGTCGCGGCCACCGGCGCCCGCACCTACGCGGGCCGGCACGACGCCGAGGGCATCCCCGTGCCGACCGACGTCCTCGTCGACGACGGCGACACGATCCGGGTGGGGCAGGTGGAGCTCACCGCGCGCCACCTGGTCGGCCACACGCCGGGCTCCGTCGTCCTGGTGTACGACGACCCGCACGGGCACCCCCATGTCTTCACCGGGGACTGCCTCTTCCCTGGCGGTGTGGGCAACACACACGACGACCCGAAGGCGTTCGCGAGCCTGCTCCACGACGTGGAGACCAAGGTCTTCGACGTGCTCCCGGACGAGACGTGGGTCTACCCGGGCCACGGCGGCGACACCACGCTCGGCGCGCAACGGCCGCACCTGCCGGAGTGGCGCGACCGCGGCTGGTGAACACCCGGCGTGTGCGGCGGGCGCACGCGCCGGCTCCCCGCGCGTGCCCCGTGCGACGCGTCCACTTCGTCGGTTCCCCGATCTCCCGCCTGCCCTCGACCGGCTGCCCGGGTGCCTCAGGCCTGGGCCCGTCCCACCCCGGCCAGCGCCGCGATCCGCTCCACCCCGAACACGTACCCCTGCACACCGCAACCGGCGATGACTCCGTCGGCCCGCTGCGATACGTACGAGTGGTGCCGGAACGACTCGCGCTGGTGGATGTTGGAGATGTGGACCTCCACCACCGGCAGCCCGTCACAGGTGTTGAGCGCGTCGAGGAGGGCGACGGAGGTGTGCGAGTAGGCGGCGGGGTTGATCACGATCCCGCAGTGTTTCAGCCGGGCCTCGTGGATCCAGTCGACCAGTTCGCCCTCGTGGTTGGACTGCCGGAAGTCCACCGTGCCGCCGTGCGCCGCCGCCGCCTTGGCGCACAGGGTCTCGACGTCGGCGAGGGTGTCGGAGCCGTAGATCTCCGGCTGGCGCTGACCCAGCAGGTTCAGGTTGGGGCCGTTGAGGATCATGATCGGGGCGTTGGCCAGGTTGCGGGGCACGGTTCCTCCGGTCCGTTCGGGGTGCGGCAGCCGTTGCCCGGCCGCCGCTCGGACCCCGGTTTATCACGGTGCGCCGGCCACCCGGCCGGCCGTACCCTCCGGCCATGACTACGATCACGTACCCGCCCAAGCCCTCGCCCGGCGACCGTGTCGCGGTGATATCCCCCTCCGCCGGGCTGCCGGGACTCTTCCCGCTCCCCTACGAGTTGGGCCTGGAGCGGCTGCGCGAGGAGTTCGAACTGGAGCCGGTCGAGTATCCGGCCACCCGGAAGATGGGCTCCACGCCCGCCGAGCGGGCCGCCGACATCCACGCGGCCTTCGCCGACCCCGGGATCAAGGCCGTGTTCGCGTCGATCGGCGGTGACGACCAGATCACCGTGCTGCCGCTGCTGGACCGGGAGCTGATCCGGGCCAACCCGAAGCCGTTCTTCGGCCTGAGCGACAACACGAACCTGCTCGCCTACCTGCGCAACACCGGCATCGTCGGCTACCACGGCGCGAGCGTCATGGTGGAGCTGGGGCGTCCCGCCGCCATGCACCCGCAGACCGCCGACTCCCTGCGCGCGGCGCTGTTCACCCCGGGCCCGTACGAGCTGCGGCCCGCCGAACGCTGGAACGACGTCGACCGCGACTGGGCCGACCCGGCCACCTTCGACGAGGAGCCCGGGGGCCGGCCCGGGTCGGGCTGGTCCTGGGTGAACGCCGACCGGGTGGTCGAGGGACGGACTTGGGGCGGCTGTCTGGAGATCCTCGCCGGGCTGCTGATGGCCGACCTCGAGATCGCGCGCGACCCGGCGGAGTACGACGGTGACGTGCTGATCCTGGAGACCTCCGAGGAGATGCCCAGCGCGGAGGAGGTCTTCCGCACCCTGCGCAACATGGGTGAGCGCGGGCTGCTGGGCCGCTTCTCCGCGCTGCTGATGGCCCGTCCGAAGACGTGGTCCTTGGAGCGCCCCACCAGTCCCGAGGAGGGCGTTCGGTACGCGGCGGAGCAGCGCGGGGCGGTACTGCGGGCGATGCGGGCCTACGCTCCCGGGGCCACGATCGTCTTCGACGTGGACTTCGGCCACACCGATCCGCAGGTGGTCCTCCCGTACGGGGGCACCGTACGGGTCGACGGCCCCTCCCGACGCGTCACCGTCACGTACTGACGCACCCTCTCGCCTACGGGTTGACGGCGAGTTCCAGATACGCCGCGAACAGCACCAGGTGGACGCCTCCCTGCAGGGCCGTGGCACGGCCGGGCACGACCGTCAGCGAGGCCACCACCACGGTCAGGGCGAGCAGCACCATGTGGGTGGAGCCGAGGCCGAGGACCAGCGGGCCGGAGAGCCATACGGAGGCCAGGGCGACCGCCGGGATGGTCAGGCCGATGCTGGCCATCGCCGAGCCGAGCGCCAGGTTCAGGCTGGTCTGGACGCGGTCGCGGCGCGCGGTGCGCAGGGCGGCGATGGTCTCGGGGAGCAGGACGAGCAGCGCGATGATGACGCCGACGACGGCGTGCGGCAGCCCGGCGCCCGCCACTCCGTCCTCGATGGTGGGCGACACCCCTTTCGCCAGCCCGACCACGCCGATCAGGGCCAGGGCGAGCAGTCCCAGGCTGATCAGGGCGGTGCGGGCGGACGGCGCGTGGGCGTGGTCCTCGGCGGTGATCACTTCGCCCTGGCGGGTGATCGGGAGGAAGTAGTCGCGGTGCCGCACCGTGAGGGTCGCGATGAACAGGCCGTAGAGGACCAGCGAGGAGAGCGCGGCGAACGTCAGCTGGACGGTGGAGAACTCCGGGCCGGGCGCGCTGGTGGTGAACGTCGGCAGCACGAGGCTGAGCGTGGCCAGCGTCGCGACCGTCGCGAGGGCGGCGCCGGTGCCCTCCGGGTTGAACACCGCGGTGCCGTGCCGCAGGGAGGCGACGAGCAGGCTGAGGCCGACCACGCCGTTGCAGGTGATCATCACGGCGGCGAAAACCGTGTCCCTGGCCAGCGTCGCGCTCTCGTCGCCGCCGTCCGCCATGAGGGTCACGATGAGCGCGACCTCGATGACCGTGACGGCGACGGCGAGGACGAGGGAGCCGAAGGGTTCCCCGACCCGGTGGGCGACGACCTCGGCATGGTGGACGGCGGCCAGTACGGCCATCGCCAGGACGATCGTCAGCAGCGCGACGACGGCGCCGGGCAGTTCCCGGCCCCAGGTGAAGGCCAGCAGCACGACCGCGGCCACGGGCGTGACGGTCGTCCACTGTGCGAGGAGATCCCTGGGACGAGTGACCATGCGGTGATCGTCGCAGAGGGCGACAGGGCCCGCATTCCCTGTCACACGGACCGGCGAAGGCGTTCGCTTTCGCCATGGTGTGCGCACGCAGGGAGCGGTGGGCGGCTCTTCGCCGCCCACCGCTCCCGGTGGTCTGTCACGTCCGATCTGGGGGGGGGGACGTACGTGGTCAGGCTTCGACGCTGTCCTTCGGGGCGTCGTCGTCCTTCGTGGCCGCCGCTTCCGCCTCTGCCTGCTTCTTGGAGGCACGGAGGCTGGTGATCGTGGTGACGACCAGGACGGAGCAGATCACACCCAGCGAGACCGGAATGCTGATCTCGGGGACGTGGACACCGGACTCGTGCAGGGCGTGCAGCACCAGCTTGACGCCGATGAAGCCCAGGATGACCGACAGGCCGTAGGAGAGGTGCACCAGCTTCCTCAGCAGACCGCCGAGGAGGAAGTACAGCTGTCGCAGACCCATCAGGGCGAACGCGTTGGCCGTGAACACGATGTACGGGTCCTGGGTCAGGCCGAAGATCGCCGGGATGGAGTCGAGTGCGAAGAGCACGTCGGTGGTGCCGATCGCGAGCATCACGACCAGCATCGGGGTCATGATGCGCTTGCCGTTCTCCTCGATCCACAGCTTGGTGCCGTGGTATCGGTCGGCGACGCCGAAGCGGCGCTCGGCCGCCTTGAGCAGCTTGTTCTCCTCGAACTCCTCGTCGTCCTCGTCGGCCCGCGCCTCCTGGATGAGCTTCCAGGCGGTGTAGATGAGGAAGGCCCCGAAGATGTAGAAGACCCAGGAGAAGTTGGCGATGATCGCGGCGCCGGCCGCGATGAAGATGGTCCTGAGGACCAGGGCCACGAGGACACCCACGAGGAGCACTCGCTGCTGGTACTGCGTGGGCACCGCGAACTTCGCCATGATCAGGATGAAGACGAAGAGGTTGTCCACACTCAGGGACTTCTCGGTGATGTAGCCCGCGAAGAACTCGCCGCCGGGCTGGCTGCCACCGAAGACGAACAGGCCTATTCCGAAGAGGGCCGCCAGGGCGATCCAGACGGCCGTCCAGATCCCGGCTTCCTTGATCGATACGTCGTGCGGCTTGCGGCCGATGAAGAAATCGGCGCCGATCAGGGCAGCGAGGCCCACGACGGTCAGGACCCACAGGGTCACAGAAACTTCCACTACTACGCCTCCGGCAGTACGTCACACGGCAGATGTCAGCGTCGTCGCTGCCGGAGGTCTCTTCCACCCGGGTCCGGGACGCGTGGCGCGTTCGGATTCCACGGGCCGACGCCCCGGGATCTGGCCTGATCCGTATTGACGGGTACGCCGCACAGACAGGGAGTACTCCCCTCCGTACGGACGACAGTACCCCATTCCCCAAGGGAAGGTAAAGAGATTCGCAAATTAAGCTCAAAAGCCCAGCTCGGACGTGCTCACCGCTGACACGAACGGCGGGCCTCGGCGACCTGAGCGAGCACCTGTTGGAGCACCTGGCTGCCGGGCGGCACGAGAGGGGGTTCGTACGTCCAGGCGTGCCCGACCCACGGGTCTGCGAGGTGGTCGTCGGCCACCGGGGTCAGCCGGAGCAGCGAGCGCCACAGGGGGTCGAGCAGCGGACCGTACCCGGCGGACTCCTCACGGTCGGCGACCATCATCAGGTGGACGCCCACGGCCGGCCCCTCGTCGGCGAGATAGCGCAGCTGGTTCACCGCCCGGTCGTCGAAGCCGTGCGGGAAGTCGTTGACGACCAGGAGCTGCTGGGAGGTGTCGAGGCCGGGCGGGAGCGCGTCGGGAGCCCCTCCGCGCAACGCCATCTGCACCAGGTCGACGCGCTGGGTGAGGCGGGTGAGCACGTCCGCCGCCCCGGCGGCGCCCAGGGCGGGCGGGGCCGCGAGCACACCGCTGTGCACCAGGGGCGCCAGCCCCCGCGTCCCCGACCCGGCCGGATCGATGACGTGCACGGTGAACTCGCCCGCCGGATGGACGGCGAGCAACCTGGCCGCGTGCGCGACCGCGGTCTCCAGGCCCAGCCGCCGCACCTCGTGGGAGTCGGTGAACGAACCGTCGAGCGAGGTGGAACGCCCGCTGTCGATCCACAGGCCGCGCTCCAGCGGCAGCCGGGCCAGCAGCGGGATGCTGATCCGGGGCGACTCGGGCAGATGGAGATCGCCCAGCCGCAAAGCCATGGGGATCTCCATGGGCACGCGGTAGGTGTGCCAGACGGGGCTGTCCCAGCTCGCGCAGGCCGCCGGCAGGGCGGGCTCGACCACCTCCGCCTCGGCGGCGAGCTGGGCGACGTCCCGGTCCAGGACCTCCTGGGCCTGGGAGACGAGCTGGGCGTGCCGGGCACGCGCCGCCCCCCGGGCGGCGTCGCCCTGACCGCCGATCCGGTTGCGCGGGTCGGACAGGACCTGGTCGAGTTCCTTCTCCATGCGCGAGTCGGCGAAGTCGACGGCGCTCCGGTAGGCGGCCGTGGTGCGCGCCAGGTCCTCGAACATGCCCCACACCTGGTTGTAGAGCCGCTCCTCCATGGACCAGCCGGTGGCATCGCCCGCGACCGGCCGGGTGGGCTGCCCGGGTGTGGGCGGGGGCGCGGACGGCGGAGGCGGAGGCGGGGCGGCGTTGCGCCGGCGCGGGTGGCTGTAGTCGATCGGGCCGCTGCCGTCGGGCTCGGACGGCTGCCCGGCGGTGCCGGAGCCTCCCGGTCCGCCCGGGTACGGCTGCCGCGCGCCGTGCTGCCCCGGGGCTCCGGGCGTGTGCGGGTCGGAGCCACCCTGCGGATCGTACGGCGACGCCGGGGGTACGGGGCCGGTGGTGCCGTGGGGTGCGGCGGCACCGTGGTCCGGGCCGTGCGCCGGGGCGGCGGCCGTCCAGGAGCGGTCGCCGTCGGCTGTGCGGGCCCCGGGAGCCGGGGGCGCCGGCACGGAGCGGGCCAGGCCGCCGGCCACCGCCTCCTGGATGCTCCCGGCGAGCTGGTGGGCCTGGGGGAGGTTCTGGTCGGTGAGGAGCTCGGCGAGGCCGCCCGCGTAGCCCTGGCCGACGGCGCGCACCTTCCAGGCGCCCTGGCGCCGGTAGAGCTCCAGGGCTACGACGGCGGACTCGGCCTCCAGACCGGTGATGGTGTAGCTGGCGACCTCGCCGCCGTCGAGACCGGTGACGGCGACGAAGGGGGCTGCGACGGCCCCGAAACGGGCCGGACCCGCCCCACCGACGGGCAGGGCGAGCAGCACACTGACGCGGTGCACGACGTCCGGCACGGCTTCCAGGTCGACCGCGAGGCGGTGCTCGGCGGCTGCCTGCCGGGAGACCTCCAGACCCGGCAGGGTGGGCGTGCCCGGGTGGGCGACCCATTCGACGCCGTGGACCTCGCCGTTCTCGTCGCCGAGTGTGGCTCCGGCCACGATCGTCGTGCCGGCCGAGACCCGGATCTCGAGACGGGCCCCGGGAAGCGGGTGGTTCTGTCCCCGCGTCAGCTCGGCCGTCATCGCCTTCCCCCCGTGCTACTCGTACGTCGCTCGTGCGTCACTCGTGATGTGTCGTGCCGCCGCGCCCGTCCGCCCCGCTCACCGGACCGGCCGGTCGTTGTCGGTCCGCTACAGGACCGGCAGGATCGCCGGCATCAGGTCCTGGAAGGTGCGGCCGTTGGCGGGGGAACCGATGGCGGTCATCGACCAGCCCTGGCCGACCCGGTGCACCTTCGCCATGATCTGGGCCGTGTAGGCGCCACCGCCGGCGAGTGTGTAGCGGGCGAGCTCCTCGCCGTTGGTCTCGTCGACCAGGCGGCAGAAGGCGTTCTGCACCTCCTGGAAGGTCTGGCCCGTGAAGGAGTTCACGGTGAAGACGATCTGGTCGATGTGGACCGGGACACGCTGCAGGTCGACGAGGATCGCCTCGTCGTCACCGCCCTGGCCGACACCGCCGACGAGGTTGTCACCGGTGTGGCGCACCGAGCCATCGTCGCTCACCAGGTGACGGAAGAAGACGACGTCGACCGGCTGCTTGTCCGCGAAGAGGACGGCGGAGGCGTCCAGGTCGACCTCGCGGGTGCGCGAGCCGAACAGGCCGCGCCGGGGAGCCGCCTGCCAGCCGAGGCCCATGCGCACCGACGTCAGGCTGCCGCCGTCGTTCTTCTGCAGACTGATGGCCTGACCCTTGGTCATGTTGACGGTCACGCGCTGATCCCCTCTTCGGACTGTCCCCTGTTACCGCGGTCCCCGCGGTTGACCAGAACCCTACGCAGGGGCACTGACAGCGCCCCACCCCGATCCGCACTTTGTGTCGGTCTTGCAACACAGCGCGTGCCCGGACGGGCCGTCAGGCCAGGCCGGCCTCCTTCATCTGGCGCAGTTCCTTCTTCATCTCGGAGACCTCGTCGCGCAGCCGGGCCGCGATCTCGAACTGGAGGTCCGCGGCGGCCGCCCGCATACGGGTGGTGAGGTCCTCGATCTGTTCGGCGAGCTCCGCCGCGGGGCGGTCGGTCACCGCCGTCTCCTTCGCCCTGCCCTTGGCCGCCTTCGTCCCGGTCGCCGCCCGGCCGCCGAGGGCGGGCACCGGGGCCTTGGCGCTCTTGCCGTCCGGCGACTGGCGGTAGCCCGAGCCGAGCAGTCGCTCGGTGTCGACGTCCTCGCGGGCGATCTGTGCCACGATGTCGTTGATCTTCTTGCGGAGCGGCTGCGGATCGACGCCGTTCGCCTTGTTGTACGCGACCTGCTTCTCGCGGCGGCGGTTGGTCTCGTCGATCGCCTTCTCCATCGCCGGCGTGATCTGGTCGGCGTACATGTGGACCTGACCGGAGACATTGCGTGCCGCGCGGCCGATGGTCTGGATCAGGGAGGTGCCGGAGCGCAGGAAGCCCTGCTTGTCGGCGTCGAGGATCGCCACCAGGGAGACCTCGGGCAGGTCGAGGCCCTCCCTCAGCAGGTTGATGCCGACCAGGACGTCGTACTCGCCGGCCCGCAGCTCACGCAGGAGTTCGACGCGACGCAGGGTGTCGACGTCGCTGTGCAGGTAGCGGACCTGGATGCCGAGCTCCAGGAAGTAGTCGGTGAGGTCCTCGGCCATCTTCTTGGTGAGCGTGGTGACCAGGACGCGCTCGTCCTTCTCGGTCCGCTTGCGGATCTCGTGCACCAGGTCGTCGATCTGGCCCTCGGTGGGCTTGACGACGACCTCCGGGTCGACGAGGCCGGTGGGGCGGATGATCTGCTCGACGGCGCCGTCCGAGCGGGAGAGCTCGTAGGCGCCCGGGGTCGCCGACAGGTACACGGTCTGCCCGATGCGCCCCTGGAACTCCTCCCACTTCAACGGGCGGTTGTCCAGCGCGGAGGGCAGCCGGAAGCCGTGGTCGACGAGGGTCCGCTTGCGGGACGCGTCGCCCTCGTACATGGCGCCGATCTGCGGCACGGTGACGTGCGACTCGTCGATGACGAGCAGGAAGTCGTCCGGGAAGTAGTCCAGCAGAGTGTTCGGCGGGGAACCGGGCAGGCGGCCGTCGAAGTGCATGGAGTAGTTCTCCACGCCGGAGCAGGAGCCGATCTGGCGGAGCATCTCGAGGTCGTACGTCGTGCGCATCCTCAGGCGCTGGGCCTCCAGGAGCTTGCCCTGCCGCTCCAGCTCCGTCAGGCGCTCCGCCAGCTCCTTCTCGATGTCGTTGACAGCCCGCTCCAGGCGCTCGGGGCCCGCGACGTAGTGGGAGGCCGGGAAGACGTAGAGCTGCTGGTCGTCGCTGATGATCTCGCCGGTGACCGGATGGAGCGTCGACAGGGCCTCGATCTCGTCCCCGAACATCTCGATGCGGACCGCGAGCTCCTCGTAGACCGGGAAGATCTCGATGGTGTCGCCGCGCACCCGGAAGGTGCCGCGGGCGAAGGCCATGTCGTTGCGCGTGTACTGGATGTCCACGAAGCGGCGCAGCAGCTCGTCCCGGTCGTGCTCCTCGCCCACCCGGAGCGGGACCATGCGGTCCACGTACTCCTGCGGGGTGCCGAGGCCGTAGATGCAGGAGACGGAGGCGACCACGACGACGTCACGGCGGGTGAGCAGTGAGTTGGTCGCCGAGTGGCGCAGGCGCTCCACCTCCTCGTTGATCGAGGAGTCCTTCTCGATGTAGGTGTCCGACTGCGGGACGTACGCCTCGGGCTGGTAGTAGTCGTAGTACGAGACGAAGTACTCGACCGCGTTGTTCGGCAGCAGCTCGCGGAACTCGTTGGCCAGCTGGGCGGCGAGTGTCTTGTTCGGCGCCATCACGAGGGTGGGGCGCTGGAGCTTTTCGATCATCCACGCGGTGGTGGCGGACTTGCCGGTGCCGGTTGCGCCGAGCAGCACGACGTCCTTCTCGCCTGCTTCGACACGCCGGGCGAGTTCGGCGATGGCCGCCGGCTGGTCGCCGTTCGGCTGGTAGGGGCTGACGACCTCGAAGGGCGCCACCGTGCGTTCGATCTGAGAAACGGGCCGCATGACTTCCACCGTACGACCCCGCACTGACAACGGGCCCGGATCAGCGGTTCTGCGGGGTGCGGGAGCGCCGGTGCGCGAGGGGGCGGCGTGTGTGGTGCGCGGGGTGGTGCACCGGGTGGCGGACCGCGCGTGGGGCCTCGGTGTGGGCGGGGACGCCCGGCTTCCGCTCGACGGTACTTGTGGCGGGCTTCCCCACGACCATCAGCGGGTCGAACATGATCACCACACCGGCCAGGAGGAGGAAGGCGAGGGGGCCGATCAGCATGGGGGCGAGCAGCTCGGCGGGCGACCCTCCGGTGGAGGGGTCGGTGGTGCCGTGGAGGTGGACCTCCAGGGCGGCCATCCCCGTGTAGTGCATGCCGGTGACGGCCAGCCCCATGACCAGGCTGGCGCCCACGCTCCACAGGAACCCCCGGACCTGTCCGGCCGCCCACAGCGCGGCGGTGGCGGCGGCCATGGCTATGACGACGGACACGGCCACGGTGAACGTGTTGTACGTCAGCTGCCCGTCCAGGCGCATCCCGGCCATGCCCAGGTAGTGCATCGAGGCGATGCCCAGGCCGGTGATGGTGCCGCCGGTGAACAGGGCCGTTCCCCGCGCGCCCCGGTAGCCGACGATGAAGATCCCGACGCCCACCATGACGATGGCGACGGCCAGGCTGGCGAAGGTCATCAGCCAGTCATAGCGGACCGGCGTGTGTTCGATCGTGAACCCCATCATCGCGATGAAGTGCATGGTCCAGATGCCGGAGCCGATCGCCGCCGAGCCGAGCGCGAGCCATCCGGGGCGCCAGGACCGGGCGACCCGCATGGACCTGGTGGTGCAGCGCAGCCCGAGGGCACCGCCGAGGCAGGCCATGAGATAGGCCACCAGCGGTGTGACGAGTCCGTAGTTGAATCCCTCGACCGTGCCTTGCATGTGCGGCTGCCCTTCCGCTTTCCTACGCCCCGGTTACGTCCCGGAATTTGCTGATGTGCACGCCGTCCCAGCGCCGCGTGAGCGGTCAGGGTCGGAGCAGAGAGTATGACTCCCACCGGAATGGTCGAACGATTCTCCGGCAAAGAATCACGGGTTTGCCCCACTTGTGCAGCCCCGGTGAGCGGAGTTGAGCAACTCCATTAAGCCTTTGGCCATTCCGCAACCCTCTCTTGTTGACTCTCTGATGTCACAGTGGTGCTGTCCGTGATCGACCGACGCAAGGAGAACGCATGCACGTGCGCGCAGTTGCCGTCACGACCACCGCGCTTCTGGGAGTCGCCCTGCTCGCTCCGCTCTCGCACGCCCGGACCGCCAGGAGTGCCGACGACGCGCCCACGGTCGTCGCCCACAGGGGCGCTTCCGGGTATGCGCCGGAGAACACGCTGGCCGCCGTGGACAAGGCGGCCGAGCTGGGCATCCGCTGGGTGGAGAACGACGTACAGCGCACCAGGGACGGCGAACTCGTCGTCCTCCACGACGACAGCCTGCGCCGTACGACGAACGTGGAGGAGGTCTTCCCCGACCGGTCGCCCTGGAAGGTGAAGGACTTCACCGCCGCGGAGATCGCGCGGCTGGACGCGGGGAGCTGGTTCGGTTCCGAGTACGCGGGCGCGCGCGTGCCGACGCTGAAGCAGTACGTGGACCGCGTGGATCACAACCACCAGAAGCTGCTGCTGGAGCTGAAGAACCCCCAGCTGTACCCGGGCATCGAGCAGCAGACCCTCAAGGTTCTCGCCAACGAGGGCTGGCTCGACCGGCGGCATGTGGCGGCCCGGCTGGTCGTGCAGAGCTTCAGCGCGGACAGTGTCCGGACCGTCCACGAGCTCAAACCGGCCGTCAGGACCGGTTTCCTCGGCGCACCTTCCGTGTCGGACCTGCCCGAGTACGCCGAGTTCACCGACCAGATCAACCCGTCGTACGGCTCCCTGTCCAGGAGCTACGTCTCCGCCGTCCACGCCTTCACGGGATCACACGGCAGGCCGCTGGAGGTCTTCACCTGGACGGTCGACTCGGCGGGCACCGCCCGGCGGGCCGCCGAGTACGGCGTCGACGGCATCATCACCAACAAGCCCGACGTGGTGCGGGACGCCGTGGAGGGGGACGAGGACCGGGACGAGGACCGGGACGAGGACTACTCCGACCGGTGACCCGTTGACGCTCCTACGGGCTGTCAGCAGCCGGCCGTACCGTGGGCGCATGGACAACCATGGGGAGTACGAACAGCGGGTGGTGTGGACCGTCGTCGGCACCGGCATCGGTCCACTGCTGCTGGCCGCCACCCGCGTCGGTCTGGTCAACGTCGTGTTCCACGCCACCGACGCCGCGCGCGACCAGGCACTCGAAGGGCTCGCGGCCCGGCTGGGCACGGAGCCCGTCGAGGCGCCCGGCTCCCCGCTGCTGTCCGAGGCGATACGGCAGGTGGAGGCCTACTTCGCGGGCAGCCGGCGTGACTTCGACCTGCCGCTGGACTGGTCGCTGATCTCGGGCTTCAACCGACAGGTGCTGCGCGAGCTGGCATCGGGCGTCCCCTACGGCTCGGTCGTCGGCTACGGCGACCTCGCCGGCCGCGTCGGCCGGCCGGGCGCCGCCCAGGCGGTGGGCACGGCCATGGGGGCCAACCCGCTGCCGGTCGTCGTGCCGTGCCACCGGGTCGTGGAGAGCGATGGCGGCATCGGCGGGTTCGGGGGCGGCCTGGACACCAAGCGGCAGCTGCTCGCCCTGGAGGGCGTGCTGCCCGAGCCGCTGTTCTGAGGGACCGGCCGCCCGCGTGTACCGGGCGGCCGGTGCACCGAGTCGGCCGTGTGCGCGGAGCTGTGCCGGGCGGCGCCGGGCGGTGTCGGGCGGTGTCGGGCTACTCGTAGTGCCGTGCCTCGAAGATGTTGCCGTCCGGGTCGCCGAAGTAGAAGCTGCGCCGGGCCGCGCCGCGGGCACCGTAGGCGTCGTACGAGAGTTCCGAGACCGGCACCGACTGCTCCTCCAGGCGGGTGCGCAGTGCCTCGAAGTCGTGCCGTGACAGTGTCACGCAGACGTGGTTGACGGGATGGCCCGCACTGCCGTCGGCGCCGGGGAGCATGCGCATGCGTTCCGCCAGGGAGTGCGGTGCGAGGTCGAAAAGGGTCTCCTCGTTGAGGCGTACGGAGGGGAAGCTCACGGTCCCCGCGGCGTACTCCTCGAGCCGCAGGGGCTCCAGCCCCAGGGTCTTCTCGTAGAAACCGGCCGCGGCGACCGGGTCGCGCACCCAGAGGACGACATGGTCGAGACGTGTCGTGTTGTCCGTCATGGCTGTCAGCCTCGTGCCCTCCCTCCCGCTTCGCAAGAGTCCGGCGGGGACTCGGCGAGGGTTTGCCCCGGTCCTCGGCCCGCCAGAGATGAGGAGAACCGACGGACAGGAGGCAGACGCGTGATGCTGATGGTGTCGGAAGAGGTACGGGCGGCGATCGACGCGCGACACCCCGTGGTGGCGCTGGAGTCCACGATCATCGCGCACGGGCTGCCACGCCCGCGCAATCTGCTGGTGGCACGGGAGCTGGAGGAGACGGTACGGCGGGAGGGCGCCGTACCGGCGACCGTCGCCGTGCTGGACGGACGGCCCCGTGTCGGCCTGGACAAGGAGCAGCTGGAGCGGGTCGCGAACGAGGACGGCGTCCGCAAGCTGGGCCACCGGGACCTGCCGCTCGCGGTGGCCGCCGGGGCGAGCGGCGCGACGACCGTGTCGGCCACCGCCCTGCTGGCGGCCCTGGCGGGCGTGCGGGTGTTCGCGACCGGCGGGCTCGGCGGCGTGCACCGCGAGTGGACGGCGACGCAGGACGAGTCGGCGGATCTGGGCCTGCTGGCACGCACCCGGATCACGGTGGTCTGCGCGGGCGTGAAGTCCATCCTGGACGTGCCGGCGACCCTGCAACGGCTGGAGACGCTGGGCGTCGCGGTGGCCGGTTACGGTACGGGCCGCTTCCCCGGCTTCTACCTGTCCGACTCGGGTCATCCGGTGGACTGGACGCTGGACACCCCGGAGCAGGTGGCGGCGGTCATGCGGGCGCAGGACACGCTCGGTGGGCCGCGGTCCGCCCTCGTGGTCGCCAATCCCGTCCCCGAGGACGAGCAGCTCGACCCCGCGCTGCACGGGCGGGTGCTCGCCGACGCGCTGCACGCGTGCGAGGAGGAGCGGGTCACGGGCCAGGCGGTCACCCCGTTCCTGCTCGACCACCTGGTACGGCACACCGACGGTGCCTCACTGAGCGCCAACCTGGCGGCCGTGCGCGGGAACGTGCGGCTGGCGGCGCGCGTCGCGGCGGCCTGGGCCGGGGCGTGACCGCGGAGCCTGGCGGCGCGCTGCTGGTCGTCGGGGACGTCGTCACGGACGTCGTCGCCCGGCACCGCGGACCGCTGGCCGCCGGCACGGACACGGCCGCCTCGATCCGCCGGCTGCCCGGCGGGGCGGGTGCCAACGTGGCCTGCTGGGCCGCCTGCGCAGGGTGCGGTGACGTACGGCTGCTGGGGCGCGTCGGCGCCGACGCGGCGGCCTGGCACGAGCGGGAGCTGGCCGCCCATGGTGTGCGTCCCGTCCTGGTCGTCGACCCGGAGGCGCCGACGGGGACGGTGATCTGTCTGGTCGACGCGGGCGACTCGGCCGAGCGGACGTTCCTGACGGACAGCGGGGCGTCGCTGCGGATCGGGCCAGGCGACTGGTCGGGCGGGCTGCTGGACGGCGTGGCCCGGCTGCACCTGTCGGGCTACCTCCTGTTCTCGGAACCGAGCCGCGCTCTGGTGCCGGTCGCCCTGGCGGCGGCACGCGCGCGGGGAGTGCCGGTCAGTCTGGATCCTGCGTCGGCGGGTTTCCTCACCGGGCTGGGCGTCGGCCGCTTCCTGGACTTGGTCTCGGGAGTGGACGTCCTGCTGCCCAGCCGTGACGAGGCGTGCCTGCTCACCGGGTTGCGCGACCCGGTGGACGCGGCGGCGAAGCTGAGCCGGCACGTCCCGCTGGTGATCGCCAAGCAGGGCGCGGAGGGTGCCCTGGTGGCCCGGTCCGGCGCCGTGTGCGCGCGTGTCCCCGCCGCCCCGGCGTCGCCGCGGGACAGTACGGGCGCCGGTGACGCCTTCACCGGCGCGTTCCTCGCCGCGCTGCTCGCGGGCGAGGAGCCCGAGGAGGCGGCGGCCGCAGGGTGCCTGGCGGGGGCGAGGGCGGTCGAACGGGTGGGCGGGAGACCTCCACGGGCAGCCGGCTGAGGGCCGCTGAGGGCAGGCTGAGGGCCAACCGGGCAGGTGGGAGGGGGAGGGGACATGGACGACAACGCGTCAAGCCCCTCCCCTACGGCTTGCGCCCCCACGCCGAGATCATCGGAGCCGTCGCGAGGTCCATGCCGCCGGACGCGACGTTCGCCAGGTGGCGGTCGATGTCCTCGTGCGTGGCCGCACCGGCGCCGACCAACTGGTCGCGGACCTGACGGACCGTCGCGGACTCCAGCGCGGCGCACGCGGGTGAGGTGACCGGGAAGTGTGCGTCGGCCTCCACACGGCGCAGCCCGGCCTCCCGGAGCAGACGCGGGAGCCGACGGCCGCAGGAGAGATCGGCACCGCGGTGGGCCAGCAGCTGGCGGAAGCCGTGCCGCAGCCGGTTCGCCAGCTGCTGCTCGGGGCCGTGCTCGTCGGGGCAGAGCAGGGGCTGCAGCGCGGGATCGGCGTCCTCGACAAGGAGGCGCCCACCCGGTCGCAGGGCCCTGACCATCGACCGCACCGCCCGTTCCCGGTCCGGCACGTGGACGAGCACGAGCCGGGCGTGCACCAGGTCGAAGCCCTCCCCCGGCGGTTCCTCCGCGCCCACGTCGTGCACGCGCACCTCGACCGGATGCCGGCCGGCCGGAGCGACCCGCGAGGTGTCGATGTCGGTCGCGAGCACCCTGCCGGTCCGCCCCACCGTCTTGGCCAGCCAGGACACCACCGAGGTGCCCCCGGCTCCGACCTCCCAGCAACGCCAGCCGGGGCCGACACCGAGCGCCTGGAGGTACCGAAACGTCGTGGGGTCGAAGAGTGCGGCGAAGGCGTCGAAGCGCTCCGCAGCCTCGGCCCGCCGGTTGTCGAGAAGGTATCCGTCGGTTCGCGTCATGCGCCGATCATCCCAGTTGTCCGGCTTGCCCGAAGTGGTCGACGCTCCGGGGGTACGCCGGGGCGACTTCGGAGATCAAGGCGCGCCGGGACGGGTGAGCCGAGCGTGCCCGGGGGGCGCCGCCATGCCTGACGTCAGTGACCCTTGCGTGTTCTGTGGCGCATCCCATAAGTTACTGAAGGGTAGCCTGCTGGCGGGAGATCCCGGCGGTTCTCTTCCTGCGGCATGGCCCGACCGAGGAAGGCGCGGCGATCATGTGCCGTGCCGAGCAGAGCACTGCCCCGATCGAGGCCGCCGCCGCCGAGATCCACGACCCGCTCCGCTACGCCCTGCGTGGCAGTCCTGGTGCCGAACCCGGAGCCCGGCCGTAGCCCGCAGCCGCCCGGCCGCTTCACCTACATCGCTCGAAGGAGTCGCTATGCCCTCGCTCGACCGTCACGACAACGTCTTCGTCCTCGACCTCGGCGACGGGGAGAACCGCTTCCATCCCGACTGGCTCACCACGGTCGGCGCCGCGCTCGACGAAGTCGAGAAGGCGGAGGGCCCGCGCGCCCTGGTCACCGCCGCCACCGGCAAGTTCTACTCCAACGGGCTCGACCTGGACTGGCTGTTCGCCCATGCCGATCAGCACCAGGACTACGTCGTCTCGGTCCACGAGCTGTTCGCGCGGATGCTGTCGCTGCCGGCCGTCACGGTGGCCGCGCTGCAGGGGCACACCTTCGCCGCCGGCGCGATGTTCTCCCTGGCCCACGACTTCCGTGTCATGCGCGCCGACCGCGGCTACTGGTGCCTGCCCGAGGCGGACATCAACATCCCCTTCACCCCCGGCATGGCCGCGCTCATCCAGTCCCGGCTGGCACCGCAGACGGCGCACGAGGCCATGCTCACCGCCCGCCGCTACGGCGGCACCGACGCGGCGGCCGCCGGCATCGTCGACCGGGCGGTCGGCGAGGACGCCGTGCGCTCGGCCGCGATCGAGATCGCCCAGGCTCAGGTGAACAAGGCCGGCGACGCCCTCGGCACCATCAAGGCCCGCATGTACGGCCCGGCTCTGGCCACCCTGCGCGACACCACCGCCCCGCTCGGCTGAACCGGCGTCCCACCGACCCCGCCACCCCACTGACCCGCTACCCCGCTCTCCGGCGTTCTGCCCGGGGGCGGGCCGCGTCAGCCGCTCCACGCGGGGTGCCGTGGATCGTCGGCGCGTACCAGGACGTCTGCGGCGCCGGAAGGATCGCTCTCCTCCTCGTAGCGGTCGAAGGCGGGGAGGGTCCAGTGCTCGGCCTCGGGGGTGCGGCGGCGCAGTGCGCCGGGGCCGAGTACGAGGTGGACGCTCAGATCGAGGGGAAACCACTGGTGCAGCAGGAAGGGGCCATGCAGCAGCAGCGCACCGCCGGGCGGGACGTGGACGTAGGCGCTGCGGGTGGCGCGGTCGGTGGCCGGGTCCCGCAGGTCGGGCAGGACACGCCCGTCGCCACCGGGTCCGAGGGGGTCGAAGACCTCGCGCCACAGGGCGCCGGTGTCGTGCCAGCCGCTGTAGTAGGACTCGACGTCCTGACGCCCGTACTCGAGGCGGAGGGAGGCGGGGCGCAGGAAACCCTCCGTCCCGACGACGAGGGAGGGCCGGCCGCGGATGCGCAGCGCGGCGGAGACCCGGTCCGCGAGGTCGCCGGGGCGGGCGGCCGGGGCACCGTCGAAGGCGACGCGCGGCCAGGCACTTCCGTCGGCGGGCTCGAGGTCGAGCAGGCGATCGGCGAGCAGGTCGCCGAGCCGGTCCCAGGTGATCGCTTCCAGTCGCACCCGCCCATGATGCGTCAGCCGCCGGGCTGCCCGCCCGCCCGCCTGGACGCTCGCGTATGCGCTCGCGCCGATCGGCCATGGTCACCGTGCCCGTGCGGAGGTTGACTTGGAGTGATCGATGACCGACGGTGCCGAGCGTGCATCGACGCGACGAGTGGGAGCCGACACGACATGATCGACGGACCGTACTTCGTGCTGATGGTGCTGGGTGTACTCGGGACCGGTCTGACGGCCGGCGTCTTCTGCGCGTTCTCGACCTTCGTCGTGCGGGGGCTCGCGGCGCTGCCGCCCGCGCAGGGCGTCGCCGCGATGAACGCGGTCAACACGGCCGCGGTGCGGCCGGCCTTCATGCTCGTGTTCCTCGGAACGTCGCTGCTGGCGGCGGTCATCGCGGTGGTGACGTTCGTACGGTGGCCTGAGGGGGCCGCGGTGGAGCTGCTGCTGGGCAGCGCGCTGTTCCTGTGCGGGTCGTTCGGGGTGACGGCGGCCGCCAACGTGCCACGCAACTCCGCGCTGCTCCGGCTCGAGCCCGGCAGCGCGGAGGCGGCCGCCCGATGGTCCTCGTACGTGCGCGAGTGGACGGCGTGGAACCACGTCCGCACGGCTGCCTCGGCCGCGTCGTCGGTGGCGTACGTGCTGGCCCTCACGTGACTGGCCTACTGGCCGGAGACACAGGTCAGGGTGAACGGATCACCGTTTCCGGATCACCGTTTCCGGATCACCGTTTCCGGATCACGGTTTGCGGGCCACCGCTCCGTACCCGGGAATGACCCCCTCCTCCTGTCCGGCGACCGGCTCGCCCAGTTCCGGGTGCCACAGGTGGGGCACCTCGACGCCGGGCTCGACCAGATCGAGGCCGGTGAAGAAGCGGGCGAACTCCTCGCGTGAGCGCAGGGCCAGGGTGACACCGGCGGCCTTGAGCTTCTCGGTGGCCGCCCGCGACTCCTCTGGCGTGAAGTCTGCCGTCGCGTGGGTCATCACCAGGTGGCTGCCGGAGGGCAGCGCCGACAGCAGCCGGCCGACCAGGTCGTGCGCGCCGTCCTCGTCGGAGACGAAGTGCAGCAGCGCGACCAGGGACAGCGCGACGGGCCGGTCGAAGTCCAGGACCTTCCTGGCGCCGTCCAGGATCGCGTCCGGGTCCCTGACGTCGGCCTGGAGGTACTCCGTCGCCCCCTCGGGCGTGCCGCGCAGCAGGGCCGCCGCGTGAGCCAGCACGATGGGGTCGTTGTCGCAGTAGACGACGCGGACGTCGGGGGCGGCCTCCTGAGCGACCTGGTGCAGGTTGGGCTCGGTCGGGATGCCGGTACCGACGTCCAGGAACTGCCGTATGCCCTGGCCGGCGAGCCAGCGGGTGGCGCGGTGCATGAAGGCGCGGTTGACCCGCGCCATCACCGGCACCCTCGGGTCCAGCATGAGCATCTGCCGGCCCATCGCCTCGTCGACCGGGTAGTTGTCCTTGCCACCGAGGTACCAGTCGTACATCCGCGCGGGGTGCGGCCTACTCGTGTCGATCTCGGTGCGGTGCTGCCCGGTCATGACGAGCTCCAAGGTGTTGGGTTTTTGCCCTGGCGAGGGTGACGGCGACGGACGGTGCGGGTGAGTGGATGACTGGATGGGTGAATGGGTGGGTGATGGCGCTACGAGTGATGACTAAGAGTGATGACCGGAGTGAACGTGGTGGGTGATCAACTCAGTGCCAAGCAGCTTAGAAAACAAGCATCAACAGAACACATGTTTCAGGACAGCAGGAAGTCCGCCTCTCCCGCCTTCGCTCCCTCGACGAAGGCCGTCATCTCGGCGGAGGTGTAGATCAACGCCGGTCCGTCGGGGTCGGTGGACTGCCGTACCGCGATCCGGCCGTCGGCGAGCTTCATCGCCTCCAGGCAGTTGCCCCCGTTGCCGCCGCTCCACGGCTTGTGCCAACCCTCGCTGCCCAGCTCACGGGCGGGCATGCCGTTGTAGATCCGCTCGTTGTGGAGCCGCTCGCCGCGGTTGTACGGCGAGCGCTGGGGTTTGATGCGGTTCATTCACAGCTCCTTGCGGAGATCCCGGAGGAACTCCTTCGTGCGATGTGCCGTGGCGGCCTGCGCCGCCATGCGGTCCATGACCTCGAGATGGGTCGCCACCTCGGCGCGCGCGTCGAGGTAGACGGCACCGGTCAGGTACTCGCTGTAGACCATGTCCGGCAGTTCCGGCATGGCGAATCGGAACAGCACGAAGGGCCCGTACGTGCCCGGGTGCGGCCCGCTGGAGAATGGGGCGACCTGGAGTGTCACGTTGGGCAGCTTCGTGGCATCGAGCAGTTTGTCGATCTGGGCGCGCATCACCTCCGGGCCCCCGGCGGGGCGGCGCAGAGCGGTCTCGTCCATCACGACCCACAGCCTGGGCGCGTCCTCGCGGGTGAGCAGTTCCTGGCGCCGCATGCGCAGGTCGACGTGGCGTTCGATGTCGTCGGGCCGGGTCTGCCCGATGGCTCCCGAGCGCAGCACCCCGCGCGCGTAGTCCTCCGTCTGCAGCACTCCGGGGACGAAGTGGGGCTCGTAGGAGCGGATGAGGGAGGCCGCGCCCTCCAGGCTGACGTACATGGAGAACCAGCCCGGCAGGATGTCGTGGAAGCGCTGCCACCAACCGGGCTGGTTGGCGTCCTCCGCCAGCTGGACGAAGGCGTCGGCCTCCTCGTCCTCGATGCCGTAGGCCTTCAGCAGGAGCTGGAGGTACGGGATCTTGAGGGCGACCTCGGCCATCTCCATCCGGCGGACCGTGGCGGGGGCGACGCGCAGGATGCGGGCGGCTTCCTCGCGTTTGAGACCGGCGCGTTCGCGCAGGTCCAGCAGGCGCCGGCCGAGGACGACCTGGCCGACCGTCGGCGCGGACCGCGGCTCGCTCACCGCCCACCTCCTGAAGAGTCCCGAAAGAGTCCTGACACGTCTTTGTGCGGACAGCCCGGCGGCGCCATTCGAAGACCCGTTCGAGAACCTGGTCGGGCTCCCGCTGGTCCGAAGTGGCGCCGCTCGACGTGCTGTTGCGAGCAGTGTGCCACGGCCGTCCAGACCGTCACACAGCACTCTGCATTTTTCAGAGTGGCTCTTGCCAAGTGTTCACGGCGGGGCGATAGTGGCAAGCGTGATTCCGTCCGCGCCCTTAGGAACAGACGCCGCCGCGGGCTCCCTGGGCCTCGGTGCCGCCATGGGAGTCTCTTCGGGGGCCCCCGCCGCCGAGCGCCGGTTCCGCTTCGAGCTGGCCGCACATCCGGGCTCCCCCGCGCAGGCCAGACACCTGACACGCGCCCGGCTGAACGGCTGGTCGGTGTGCGAGGACACCTGCGACACCGCGGCTCTGGTGGTCTCCGAGCTGGTGACCAACGCGATCGTGCACACCGCGAGCAGACACATAGTGTGCGAGCTGCACGACGGCGCCGACCTGGTCCGCATAGCCGTACGCGACGAGGGCTGCGCCCCCGGCAAGCCCCACCCGTCGGCCGGCCGGCAGCCCGAGGACGAGCACGGCAGAGGGCTGCTCCTCGTCGACGCCCTGTGCGACGCCTGGGGTGCCCAGGAGCACGGCCCCGGACTGCTGGTCTGGGCCGAGCTGCCACGCAAGGCCGACGAGCCGCGCGATCCGTCGGAGCCCCACAACGACCTGGGGTGGGGAGCCCGCCCGAAGCCCGGCCCCGCCGACGGCACGGGCGACGGCGGCGAGGAGGAGGGACGCCACCTTCCGGCCCCCCGCGGAACGGGGACCGAATGGCCATGAGGGCCGCATCCGGCATCCGACCGCTCGGTCTGGACACACTCGTCCGCCTCCAGCGCGGAATGCACGCCCCCGGGACACTCCGACGGCTGCCCGTGCCGGACGGTATGACCGCCCCACTGGGCTGCGACGCGGTGGCGGTGCCCGCCCGTTTCGGCCCCCTGGTGCTGCCCCGGCTGCCGCGCGTGGGCTGCGTCTACGCCGACGACGCGCACTGGTGGTGGATCGTCCCGTCCGACTCCGACTACGCCCTGGACTGGCCCGCGCCCGCGCGGTACGCCACAGGCGCGGTCGTCCTCGACGCCCCGGACGTCCCCGGCCTCATCCACCGTCCGGACGGCACGGTCCCGTACACCCCGCCGATTCCGCTCTACCTGGCGCTGTGCCGGCTCACGGACACGACGCCCACATGGTCGCGGCCGGTGAGCGCGTAGACGCCGCCGCGCTCAGGCGGCCGCGTCGCCGACGACGTCACCGCGGACATCACCGCGGACATCACCGCGGACGATGACCAGGAACATGTCCGTGGCAAGGTCCATGACGACCTCCGCGGGCAGGCCCTCCAGACGCCGCGCGTTCGCGAACTCCTCCGCCGGCCAGGATCCTCGCGGCCCGCCGGCGGGAAAGCGTTCGAGCACCGTTCGCCCGTTCACCCCGCACCTCCATGTAGCGCTGTACTCGTAGAGTCAAACGCCAACCATGGAGCGAACGCCTCGCGCGGTGATGGTACTGAGACATAGTTGACACCCGTTCACCGCAAAGCGTGAGCGGCACCTCAGCCGTTCGGGCCCTTTCGCCACGGTGTGTGTCAGTCCTCGTACTCGTCGTGGTAGCGGATGTTCCCGCTGCCCGCGGGCGCGCCGAGGGCCGACGCGCGCCCCTCCGGTTTCTCCCACTGCTCCTGCCGGCCGAGCGCGGTCAGATCGAGCAGCGTGGTGGTCGAGCCGATTCCGTCCAGGCCGCGCTCGTACGTCGAGTAGGTGTGGAACACCCGGTCGCGGTCCCGCAGGAAGCAGCTGACGCCCGGCCTCTCGACCAGCTCGCCCTCGTGTTCGAGGGTCGCCTCGAAGTCGGTGTTGAAGTCGCTGACGTACGACGAGTACCAGGGCAGCGTCCAGCCCATCCGCGCCTTGAACGGCAGGATCCTCGGGTACGGCGCCCGGGAGACGGCCGCGAAGGACGTACCGCGGGCCCTCAGGTGCGCGAGGTGCCCGATCTGATCCAGGAACGCCGAGCAGCTGCGGCAGCCGGCGTCCCACTCGGGCGCGAACATGAAGTGGTAGACGACGAGCTGATCGCGCCCCTCGAAGAGGTCGAGCAGGGAGGCCTTGCCGTCTCCGCCCTCGAACACGTACTCCTTGTCGACCTCCACCATGGGCAGCCCGCGCCGCTCGGCGTTGAGCGCGTCACGCGCGCGCGTGGCCGCCTTCTCCTCGACCAGCAGTGCCTCGCGCGCCGCGCGCCAGTCCGCGCGGGTGACGATCTTGGGCAGCGACATGTTCCAGCTCCTCCTGTGCGACGCGTATCGGTCCGTCGGGGTGGTGACCGACGGACGGAGCGGAACTCATCGCGGCCCGGCAAGATTCTTTTCGGGCGGCCACCGGGAAGCCGCTGACCTGGGTGTTTCAGGTGTCGTACTCCTGGACGCGCCGGCCGTGACCGCGGTCGGTCAGGGCGGGCAGCCGCTCCCCCAGTTCCCGCACCACCGCGGGAACGTCGAGGGTCAGCAGCTCGCGATCCCGCATGAGGACGCGCCCGTCGACGATCGTCGTGCGCACGTCGGCGGACCGGGCGCTGTGCACGAGGGTGGCGGCGAGGTCGTGCACGGGCTGGGTGTGCGGTCCGGTGAGGTCGACGAGGACGAGATCGGCCCGCCACCCCGGCGCGATGCGGCCGACGGTGTCCCGGAGCCCGACCGCGTCGGCGCTCTGCACGGTGGCGTGGTGGAGCGCCTGGCGGGCGGTCAACCACCGCGGGTCGCCCTCGGTGGCCTTCTGGATCAGCGCCGTGAGCGCCATCGACTCCCACACGTCGAGGGAGTTGTTGGAGGCGGCGCCGTCCGTGGCGAGCCCCACGGGAACACCGATGTCGCGCAGGGCGCGCACGGGCGTGGTGGTGGGCCAGGCGAACTTGAGATAGCCGCGGGGCGCGGTCGCCACGGCCGTACGGCCACCCGCGCGCGCGAGGAGTGGCAGATCGGTCTCGACGATGCCGGTGCCGTGCGCGATGAGTACGTCGGTGTCGAGGATGCCGGTGCGCTCCAGGACCTCGATGGGGGTGACGCCGAGCCGGGCGAGACTGGCGTCGGTCTGGTTGCGGTTCTCGGCGGCGTGCAGGTGCACGGGCAGGCCGTGTTCCCTGGCCAGCTCGGCGGTGGCGGCGAGGTCGGCGTCGGTCACGGTGTAGGGGGCGTGCGGGGCGAGGGCGGTCGTGATCCGGCCGCCGGCGGTGCCGCGGTGACTCAGCGCGAACTCGAGTGCCGCCTCCCGCCCTCGCGGGCCCCGCGAGGAGAAGTACGCCTGCCCCAACAGCGCCCGCATCCCGCACTCGGCGACGACGACGGCGACGGCGTCCATGGCGAAGTAGTGGTCCGCGAACGTCGTCACCCCCGCGCGGATCATCTCGGCGCAGGCGAGCCGGGCGCCCAGCTCCACGTCCCGCCCGGTGAGGTTGGACTCGACGGGCCAGACGACGTCGTTGAACCACTCCTCGGTGGGCAGGTCCTCGGCGAGTCCGCGCAGGGCGACCATCGGCGCGTGCGTGTGGCAGTTGATCAGACCGGGCAGGGCGACCTGGCCGCGTGCGTCGATGCGTTCGACGGCGGGGAGTCCGTCCACGGCGGCGGCGCTCGTCACCGCGTCGACGACTCCGTCCCGTACGACGACGGCCGCGTCCTCCTGGAAGCCGATCCGTTCCCGGTCGTCGTGCACGAGGAGGGTGCAGCCGGTGATGACGAGATCGGCGGGCTTCTTGCGGACGTCGGCGGGCTCACGTGAGTCGGCGGGCTCACGTGAGTCGGCCGGCTCGCGTGAGTCGGCCGGCTCGCGTGAGTCGGCCGGCTTCTCGTGCGAAGAAGGCGTCATCCCGCCAACGTACGGTGCCGATCCGCGTGTACGGGCTGATGCCGGGCCGGTCAGCGCGGCAGGTCCAGTTCGGCGCGGATCGTCTTGCCGGGGAGGGCGACGCCGTACGACACGCGGTCCACCACCTCCTGACTGCTGTGGGCACGGCCGAACACGGCGTTCGGCTTCATCCTGGAGGAGCACCTGTTTCTGCGGCGCACGGGCGGGGTGGAGGTGACACGGGAGCTGATCGGCCAGTCCTCCAGTCGAAGCAGACGCGCGGTCCGCAGCTCGCCCTCTCCCCCGCCGCGTGGGACGACTTCGTCTCGTACGCCGCGCGGGACTGACCAGCGCCTACACCGCCTGCCGGGCTGTCCGTACGGCATGGTCGAGCAGCGTCCCGCATTCCGTGATCGTCCGTGCCAGGCTTTCCGGTTCCGGCGTCAGGCCCGTCAGCAGCGCGTCGATCCCGCCCAGTCCGGCCCGGCCGACCATCCCCTTCTCGTTGGTGATCCACTCCCCGCGCGCCGCCAGTACCGCGTGCGCCGTCTGGGTCGTGGCGAGGGCGATCGCGCCGGCGACCTGGGTGAGGGCGCCCTTGGGGGCGTGGCCGGCCTCGGCGTAGGCGAGGGTGGCGGTGGCGGAGCCGTACCAGCGCTCGGGGGCGGTCACGCGGAGGGCCTGCGGGTAGGCGGGGCGGGGCAGTTCGCCGCGCAGCACCTCGTTGATCGCCAGCTCCGCGACGACCAGGTACGTCGGGATGCCCGCGAGGTGGAACATCAGCGGCTCGATGCCGAAACGGCCCGCCTCTGCCTCCGCGACCTCGCGTTCCACCACGTCGAGGTCGCGGTAGTGCAGGTCGACCCGGCGGTCGTCGATGGTCAGCCAGGCGCCTCCGTTGAAGACGCCACCGCCCCAGGCGCCGATCCCGGAGACCTCGCCGGGCCAACCGAGGGCGCGGATGTCGTCCGGGTCGAAGGCGCCCCGGTAGTAGACCGCCAGGTCCCAGTCGCTGTCGGGTCCGTGCGTGCCCTGGGCCCGGGAGCCACCGAGGGTGACCGCCCGGACGGTGGGGAGGGCGGCGAGTCGGTCGGCGGTCGCGTCGAGAAAGGCCTGGTCCGCGAGGGTGGGCACTGCTTCGGGCTCCTGACGGTGGGGGCTGCGGGACGGACGCCGGAAGCCTAGGTGGGCCGGCCGCGGGGCGCGAGGGAAATTCGGATGCGGCGGCTGTCCTCGGAACGGACGATCAGAGGATCCGGAGATTGTCCGTTCACCGTCCCAGGAGCCCACGTGATCCAGCGCGTCACCGCACCCGGCCTGTTCCCGCCGCCCACCTACTCCCATGCCTCCGTCGTCGAGGCCGGGACGAGGCTGGCGTTCCTCGCCGGGTCCGTTCCGCTCGACGCGGAGGGGAATCTGGCCGGTGAGGGCGATCCGGTCCGTCAGGCCGAACAGGTGATCGCCAACCTCACCGAGCAGTTGCGTGCCGTCGGGAGCGAACTGGGGCACGTGCTGTCGACCGATGTGTACGTGGTGAGCGGTGAGACTTCCGCGCTGTCCGCCGTCTGGGAGGTCGTCGAGGCGTCCGGGCTCAGTACCGGCCCGCACTCCTCGACGCTCCTCGGGGTGAGCTGTCTCGGGTATCCGGGGCAGCTGGTGGAGATCACTGCGACGGCCGTCGTCCCGGAGGAGACACGTCCGTGAGCCGGGAGGAAGGCGGAGTGGCCCTGCGACGGGCCGTGGCCGCCGACGCCGGTGCGGCGGCCGACGTCTGGCTGCGGTCCTTCGCCGCCGCGCTGCCGACCGTGGTCCGGCCCCGCGCCGACGACGAGGTCCGGGACTACTTCCGCCATGTGGTGGTGCCTCTGCGCGAGACCTGGGTGGCGGAGGTGGCCGCCGACCGTGTTGTCGTCGGCGTGATGGTGCTGGGAGAGGGGGAGCTGTCGCAGTTGTATCTCGCCCCGGAGTGGCGCGGGCGCGGGATCGGGGACCGGTTCGTCGCCCTGGCCAAGGAGCGCAGGCCGGACGGGCTCTCGCTGTGGACCTTCCAGGTCAACACGCCCGCGCACCGTTTCTACGAACGGCACGGTCTCACGGCCGTGGAGTGGACGGACGGCGCCGGGAACGAGGAGCGGGAGCCGGACGTGCGGTACGTGTGGCGGCCTTGAGGACCCGGACCCGGACCCGGGCGGTCAGGTGCCGGTGCCGGTGCGCGCGTATTTGTCCGTCGCCGCCACCAGTACGTCGTCACCGACCACTCCGGCGTCGTGTCCGGCCTCGTCCACGATGACCAGCTCGCTGTCCGGCCAGGCGTGGTGCAGCCGCCAGACGATGCCGAGGAGGTTGCCGAAGTCGAGGCTGCCCTGCACCAGGGTGCCGGGGATGCCCTTCAGCAGGTGCGCGTCCCTGAGGACCACGCCCCCGTCGTTGCTGTTGCCGTCGCCGTCGCCGTCGCCGTCGCCATCGCCATCGCCATCGCCATCGCCATCGCCATCGCCGAGGAAGTGGGCGTTGCCCCAGTAGTGCGTGACGGTACGCGCGAAGCCCATGCGGAACTCCGGGTCCTCGAACCGGGCGACCGAGCGCGGCGGCGCGGGGATCACCGCCGTCTCCCAGTCGGTCCAGGCGCGCGCGGCCCGTTCCCTGACGTCGACGTCCGGCGACTCCAGCAGCCGGTTGTACGCGGCCGCCGGATCGCCGTCGCGTTCGTCGGCGGGCAACTCGGCGAGGAACCGCTCGTGGGCCTCGGGGAAGATCTTTCCCAGCCCTCGGGTCATGAGGGCCACTTCGGCGTCGGAGCCGGTCGCCACCCCGGTCAGCACCAGCTCGGACACCACCCCCGGGTGTGTCTGCGCGTACCGCAGCCCGAGTACCGACCCCCACGACACGCCCCACACCAACCAGCGTTCGATGCCCAGGTGGGCGCGCAACCGCTCCAGGTCCGCCATGAGGTGGGCGGTCGTGTTGACGCTCATGTCGGTGCGGTACTCGCTCGCCCGGGGGACCGACCGTCCGGCGCCGCGCTGGTCGAGGAGCACGATCCGGTAGGCGGCCGGGTCGAAGTACCGTCTGAGATTCGGACTCGCGCTGGATCCCGGTCCGCCGTGCAGCACCAGCGCGGGCTTGCCGTGCGGGTTCCCGGAGGTCTCCCAGCGGACGCGGTTGCCGTCGCCGACGTCGAGCATGCCGTGGTCGTACGGTTCGATCTCCGGATACAGGCCCATCAGGGCACCGTAGCGCCGTCGGCCGGGAGCACTCATCCCCTTTGCCGGGTGGGCAGCCCCGCCGTCCCGGCCGCGGTGCGCAGCACCTCACGGAGCATCTCGGGGGTGAGCCGGCCGGTGAACGTGTTGCGCTGACTGACGTGGAAGCAGCCGAAAAGGTCCAGGCCGGCCCCGTCCGGGGCGTCCAGTGTGACGTGCCCGCCGTGCGCGAAGGCGGGACGGGGGCGGGGCACCGGCCAGCCCGCCTCGGCGAACGCGGGCAGCGCCGCCTGCCAGCCGAAGGCGCCGAGGACCACCGCGGCCCGCAGCGTCGGCCGCAGCAGGCCCAGCTCCTGGACGAGCCAGGAACGGCAGGTGTCGCGCTCGGCGGGGGTGGGCTTGTTGGCGGGCGGGGCGCAGTGCACCGGCGAGGTGATGCGCACGCCGTACAGCTCCAGGCCGTCGTCGGCGGAGATCGCGGTGGGCTGCGAGGCGAGGCCCACGTCGTACAACGCCTGGTACAGCACGTCACCGGAACGGTCGCCGGTGAACATCCGGCCGGTACGGTTGCCGCCGTGGGCTGCGGGGGCGAGCCCGACGATCAGCAGACGCGCGTCCGGCGGGCCGAAACCCGGGACCGGCCGACCCCAGTACGTCCAGTCGGCGAAGGCCGCCCGCTTGGTACGGGCCACCTCCTCCCGCCAGTCGACCAGCCGCGGACAGGCCCGGCACCTCGAGATCCGCTGGTCGAGTACGGAGAGGCCGGTGGTGTCCATCCCTCCACCGTACGGCCGTCCAGCCCTGAGGCGCCGTACGCCTGCGGGCGCCGTCCCGTTCCCGTCCCGTCCCCGTCCTCCCGGCATTCGCGCCGCGGGTTGTTCAGAGGTACGGAGCACGTTCCTGAACAACCGGGTGGGTGCTGGACTCGGTACGGCGGGGCACCGAACCGACCGCCTCGGCTCCCAGCGCACCGGTGCCGTGCCCGTGCCCGGGCTCGGGCTCGGGCTCGGGCTCCGGCTCCGGCTCCGGCTCCGGCTCCGGCTCGGGCTCGGGCTCGGGCTCGGGCGGAGGCTCTCCGCCGTACCACTTCCGATCGACCGAAGGACACTGACGTGAACCGTTTCCACCGACTGACAGCCGCCGTCCCGGTGACCACCGCCGGTGCGCGCCGGCGGGCCACGACGACTGTCGTGACGCTGGCCATGGCGGGCGCACTCGGGTTCGGCGTGATGACGCCGGTGGCGTCGGCCGCCAACGGGCCCTGCTACGACGGACGGTGCACGACCACCGTGTCGGCGCCCAAGACCATCAAGGTCGACAGCCGCAAGTTCGGGTTCGGGAAGCTGAGGATCACGAGCGTCAGCTCCCGGTCCGTGAAGATGTCGGCCGCGGGCGGGCGCCTCGGCGGCAGCTCCAGCCCGGGCGGCACCGTCCAGTTCAACAACCTCAAGATCTGGGTGAAGTCGGTCTCCGGAAAGAAGGCCGCACTTCAGCTGTTCCCGACGCGGTACTGAGCCTGTCGTCGCGCCCCGGCGCCGGGCGCGCGCCGGGGCGCGTCGTCCTGCGGGCATCAGACGCGACCGTCCCACCTCAGCCGTCGCCGGAAAAAGGGAGCCTCCTTCGCCTGGCCGGGCGGTTAAGGTCGAGCCATGGCTTCCGAGCATGACGAGGGCGGGAACGGCGGGACGGCCGACCACCCACAGGACACGGGCGGCGACGGCGCCGCTACCACCGCCCGGTCTTCGGGCCCGGACCCGAAGACCGCCTCCGCGATCGCCGCCGCCGAGGCGGCCGGGCCGAAGAACGGCGAGAGCGTCCGCGTGGACAGCTGGATCTGGGCCGTCCGTCTCATCAAGACCCGCTCCCTCGGCGCGACCGCCTGCCGGGGCGGCCATGTCCGGGTGAACGGCGAGCGTGTGAAGCCCGCGTACTCCCTGCGCGTCGGTGACGAGGTGCGTCTGCGGCAGGAGGGCAGGGAACGCGTCGTCGTCGTGAAGCGGCTGATCCGCAAGCGCGTCGGTGCCCCGGTCGCCGTGCAGTGCTACGTCGACAACTCCCCGCCGCCCCCGCCCCGCGAGGCAGTGGCCCCGGCCGGTATCCGCGACCGCGGCGCCGGCCGCCCGACCAAGCGCGACCGCCGCGAGCTGGAACGCCTGCGGGGGCTCGAGGGCCTGGGTCGCGCCCGGAGGGAAGCCGAGACCAAGCCCTGAGACCGTGGACCACTCTCGTGCCCTGCCGGCAACGGTCGGGCACTTGGTCCGGCGCATCGTCAGGCGCGGCGTATCAGCCGGAACAGCTCCTCGTTGTGCCCGCGGCGGGCCCAGGCGACGAGCAGGAGCGGCACCATCAGGATGAGCGGTGTCGCCGCCTGCTCGCCGTCGAAGTAGGCGAGCTGGACGACGAACGCGCCGACCATCAGCGCGCTCAGCGCAACCCCCGCCGCCGACTGCAGCACCGGGATCAACAGGGCGATCGCTCCGGCCAGCTCGAGGACGCCGATCGCGTACATGCCCGCGCTGCCCCAGCCCATCTCGGCGAAGGTGTCGGCCGCCGAGGAATGCGCGATCAACTTGGGAGAGGCGCTCGCGACGGCGAAGAACAGCGCGAGGAGCACCTGCACCGCGCGCAGGGCGATCCGGGCGCCACGCCCGCGGGACGGCGTGACGGGAGTCGCGGAAGTGACGGAAGCGGCGGGTGCGGCGGGAGCGGAGGTGTCGGGCACGGGGTCTCCTGAGCTGAGCGGTCAGTGTTGCTGTCAGGGGTACAGACCGCTCGCCGGCTCGGAACTCATCGCCGATCTCCTATCCTTCTTTCACGGGGACCGCCCGTACCCACGTCCCGTCATCGGTGAGATACCGGTCCACCCCGAGTCCCGCCTCCTCCAGTGCCTCCTCGAACTGTTCCACGGTCAGTGGCCGGGCCCGGAAGGTCTGCGTCCAGACCGCGTCCGGGAACTCGTACTCCGCCCGTACCGAGTTGACGCCGTCCCCGACCGGTTGTGACGACACGATCCGCACGGTGAAGCCGCTGGGGTCCACCCGCTCACGCGGCAGATTCGTGTGGTAGTCCTCACCCTCCCGTTGGATCAGTACACAGCCGCCCCGCGCGACATGACGGGCGCAGGTGCGCAGCAGTCCCCGTCTCACCTCTATGTCGCCGGAGTGCACGAGGAACGACGCCAGCATCACCACGTCGAAGCTCTCGCCCAGGTCGAGCTCCTCGATCGGGCTGCGTACCGTCCGTGCCCCGCGCACGTGCTCCAGCATCTCGGCGGACTCGTCCACCGCGGTGACGTCGAAGCCCCGCTCCAGCAGCGGATGGGTCATGCGCCCCACACCACTGCCCAGTTCGAGGATGCGCGCGCCTTCGGGCGACGCGGCGGCGACGATGTCCGGCTCGGCTCCGGCGGGCAGCCGTGAGTAGAGCTCGACGGCGCAGCCGTCCGGAGTGATGGCTCCGGGTCCCGTCCCCTGGTATCCCTCTCGCATTTTCAGCTCCATGCCCGTCCAACGGACCGCTCTCGCACGACCGTTCCCGTCCAGCTCCGGTTCACCTGATCGAGCGAACGCTCGCCGGTCCGCACGGAGCCGGGACGATCAGCACAGGAGTCTGCCCTCAGAACGGGAACCAGCCACGCCCGATGTACCAGTGGCCGCCCGCCCGTAGATGGTCTCCGACGGCACGCTCCACCGAGGTGCGGCGCGGCAGCTCCTCGACCGGCAGGCAGGAGTGCCCGAAGACGAAGCGGACCGGCTCCTCGTCGGCCGGCTCGGTGTCCTCGCGCGTCACCCGGAAGCGTTCCTGGAACCGGACGATGTTGGAGTCCGCGGCCAGGCACCTCTTCAGCTGCGGGTCGAGAAGCCAGGAGTGACACGTCGCGGCCCGATACGGCTCCTCGGGAAAGTGCCGGGGGAAGAACCGCCTGGCGAGCGTGAGCGAGCGGTCGCAGGCTGCCGGTGTCAGCGGCCCGCGGTAGTCCGGGATGTGCAGGTTCACACAGGGCTCGCCCGGCACCGCGTCCAGCCCTGCCGCCCGCAGCACCGGTGCCGTCCGCTGCCCGATCACGGCCCGCTCGAACTGCAGCCGCCCCAGCTGGTACAGCTCTCCCCGGAAATGGTGCACCAGCCACTGCGGAGCCCGCACCCCGCCCGTGCCGTGCCCCCTGCGCCGGCTCGCCATGTTCCGTCCCAGGTCGGCCAGGGTGTGCCGGGTGATCTCGGCCGGGACGCCGCGCTCTTGGTGGTACGCGCGCGTGTGCGGCAGCGCCGCGACGTACACGTACGCGGCGAAATACGCGCCCAGCGTCTTCGGAGCCTCTGCGAGACGCTCCCCGAACCGCCGCACGCCCTCCCTGTCCCCGGTCACCTCGCCGAGGTCCCGCACCAGCTCCTGGACGCACTCCTCCAGCAGCCGCGTCACTCCGGTGTCGTGCGTCACCGCCCCGCTCAGTCGCACCAGGGCGTTGATGTCCTCGTGCGGCACCGCCAGGTCGAGCAGTACATCGGGCAGGTCGTCGGCGTCCGGCATGACGGGTCGGTCCAGTGGCACAGCTTGTCCCCCTCGTCGTCTGCGCGATCGTCAGAAGAACAGTCGCCCGTCAGGAATCGAACCGCGCCTGCTGCAGGTACTCCGGATTCGGGTCGAGAGCCGCCGCCAGCCGGAAGTGGCGCCTGGCCTGGTCGGGGCATCCCCGGCGCTCGTAGGTGCGGGCGAGCGCGAAGTGCGCGAACGCGTTGTCCGGCTCACGCTCCAGGACGATGGTGAACTCGAGTTCGGCCGGTCTCAGCTGCGCCGCCGCGAAGAACGCACGCGCGCGCAGCAGCCGCGCGGCGGTACTCTCCGGATGCGTGGCGATGACCCCGTCGAGCAGTTTCACCGCGCCCTGCGGATCCCGCGCCGCGAGCAGTTGCTCGGCGGCACGGAAGTCGATGACATCCGTCTCCGGCGTACGTCCGGTCGAACCACTGGTCTCGGGCACGGCAGAGTCCTTCCCTCACTCGAAGGGATCAACGCCCGCGCGGCAGCGGCTATTCCGACGGCCGGTGCCGGGGCGTTCAGCGCGCCGCGTGCGCTCTGCGGGTCAGCTCGGCCCACACCTCCCGCACGCGGGCCCGCAGTTCGTCCAGCGGGACGTCGTTGTCGATGACCACGTCCGCGATCTCCCGCCGCTGCTCCCGTGTCGCCTGGGCGGCCATGCGCGCGCGTGCGTCCGGCTCGGACATGCCGCGCAGCCGTACCAGCCGGTCGAGCTGGGTGGCGGGGTCGGCGTCCACGACGACCACGACGTCGTACAGCGGCGCCAGGCCGTTCTCCGTGAGCAGGGGGACGTCGTGGACGACGACGGCGTCCTCGGCGGCGGCCTCCTCGAGGGCGCGGGAGCGGGCACCGACCAGGGGGTGCACGATCGAGTTCAGGACGGCCAGCTTCTCCGGGTCGGCGAACACGATCGAGCCGAGTTTCGGCCGGTCCAGGCTGCCGTCCCCGGTGAGCACGTCCTCGCCGAACGCCTCCACGACCGCGGCGAGCCCCGGGGTTCCGGGCGCGACGACCTCGCGCGCGATCCGGTCCGCGTCGATCAGTACGGCGCCGTACTCGACGAGCAGCCGTGACACCTCGCTCTTGCCGGCGCCGATTCCACCGGTCAGGCCAACCTTCAGCATGAGCGGAAGCTTAGGCCTGTCCCGGGGCGACGTCGGACGGCGCCCCACCTCGCGGGGCCGCGTACGTCCGCCCCGCCCCGCAGCGCGGCGTACGTACGCCCCGCCCCGCAGCGCGGCGTACGTCCGCCGTCGCCCCGCCCAGCAGGGCACTCCGTCAGCCCTCGCCCTCCCGCTCCGCCAGGAACCGTTCGAACTCGCGGCCGATCTCGTCCGCCGACGGGATCTCGACGGGCTCGGCGAGCATGTTGCCGCGGGTCTCGGCGCCCGCGGCGGCGTCGTACTGGTGCTCCAGGCCCTGGATGAGGGCGGTCAGTTCCTCGTCGCCCTCCTGGATCTGCCGGTCGATCTCCGTCTGGGTGCGGTGGGCGTCCGTGCGCAGGGAGTGCGCGACGCCCGGCAGGACCAGGCCGGTCGCCGCGGTGATCGACTCCAGGACGGTCAGCGCCGCGTCCGGGTACGGGGAACGGGCGATGTAGTGCGGGACGTGCGCGGCGACGCCGAGCACCTCGTGGCCGGCCTGCATGAGCCGGTACTCGACGAGCGCCTCGGCACTGCCGGGGACCTGCGCCTCCTCGAAGGGGCTGCGGTGGCCCGGCACCAGGTCGGTGCGGTTGCCGTGCGGGGTGATGCCGACGGGGCGGGTGTGCGGGACGCCCATGGGGATGCCGTGGAAGCTGACCGCGAGGCGGACGCCGAGCCGCTCGACGATCTGCTGTACGGCCGCGGCGAAGCGCTCCCATTCGATGTCCGGCTCGGGGCCCGAGAGCAGCAGGAAGGGTGCTCCGGTGGCGTCCTGGACGACCCGCACCTCGATGGCGGGTTCCTCGTAGTCCGTCCAGGAGTCCTGCTTGAAGGTCAGCAGCGGCCGGCGCGCCCGGTAGTCCACGAGCCGGTCGTGGTCGAAGCGGGCGACGACCTGATGGGGCAGCGAGTCGAGCACCTGGTCGACGATCTGGTCGCCGGTCTCGCCGGCGTCGATGTATCCGTCGAAGTGGTAGAGCATGACCAGTCCGGCCGACTCCTGGGCGAGTGCCATGTCGACGACGGCCAAGCCCTTCGGCTCCCATGCGTACAAACCCTGCGGATCAAGCACAGTGACCGCTCCCCTCCTCGTGTTCGTACTGCACAACAAGGGTCCCGGCCCGGGCATTCCCCGGACGTCCGTCGAACAGGGCGAACAGACGGACGACAGGCGGCCGCCAACACGCCGAGGGCCCGCACCCCGGGAAGGGTACGGGCCCTCGGCTCACGAGCTGACGCTCGATGAGGAGCTCCTGCTCAGCCTGCGATCAGCTCTGGCCGCCGGCCAGCTTCTCGCGCAGCGCGGCCAGCGCCTCGTCCGACGCCAGGGCGCCGGAGTTGTCGCCGCCCTCGGAGGAGTACGAGCCGCCTCCACCGCCGCCACCGCTGCCACCGGACGCGGCCGGAGCCGCACCCGCGGTGTCGACACCCTCGGCAGCGGCCTTCTCGTCCGCCTCGCGGGACTTGATGACCTGCGCCTGGTGCTGCTCGAAGCGGGTCTGCGCCTCGGCGTACTGGGTCTCCCACGCCTCGCGCTGGGTCTCGTAGCCCTCGAGCCAGTCGTTGGTCTCGGGGTCGAAGCCCTCGGGGTAGATGTAGTTGCCCTGGTCGTCGTACGACGCGGCCATGCCGTACAGGGTCGGGTCGAACTCGACCACCGACGGGTCGGCACCGAAGGCCTCGTTGGCCTGCTTCAGCGAGAGGCTGATGCGACGACGCTCGAGGTCGATGTCGATGACCTTGACGAAGATCTCGTCGTTGACCTGGACGACCTGCTCCGGGATCTCCACGTGGCGCTCGGCCAGCTCGGAGATGTGGACCAGACCCTCGATGCCCTCGTCCACGCGGACGAACGCACCGAACGGCACCAGCTTCGTGACCTTGCCGGGCACGACCTGGCCGATCTGGTGGGTGCGGGCGAACTGCTGCCACGGGTCTTCCTGGGTCGCCTTCAGCGACAGGGAGACACGCTCGCGGTCCATGTCGACGTCGAGGACCTCGACGGTGACCTCCTGGCCGACCTCGACAACCTCGGAGGGGTGGTCGATGTGCTTCCAGGACAGCTCGGAGACGTGCACCAGGCCGTCGACGCCGCCCAGGTCCACGAAGGCACCGAAGTTGACGATCGAGGAGACGACGCCGGAACGGACCTGACCCTTCTGGAGGGTCGTGAGGAACGTCTGGCGGACCTCGGACTGGGTCTGCTCGAGCCAGGCACGGCGGGACAGGACCACGTTGTTGCGGTTCTTGTCCAGCTCGATGATCTTCGCCTCGAGCTCCTTGCCCACGTAGGGCTGGAGGTCGCGGACACGGCGCATCTCGACCAGGGAGGCCGGGAGGAAGCCGCGGAGGCCGATGTCGAGGATGAGACCACCCTTGACGACCTCGATGACGGTACCGGTGACGATGCCGTCCTCTTCCTTGATCTTCTCGATCGTGCCCCAGGCCCGCTCGTACTGGGCGCGCTTCTTCGAGAGGATCAGGCGGCCTTCCTTGTCCTCCTTCTGGAGAACAAGGGCCTCGATCTCGTCACCTACGGCGACGACCTCGTTGGGGTCGACGTCGTGCTTGATCGAGAGCTCGCGGCTCGGGATGACACCTTCGGTCTTGTAACCGATGTCGAGCAGGACCTCGTCCCGGTCGACCTTCACGATGACGCCGTCGACGATGTCGCCGTCGTTGAAGTACTTGATCGTTTCGTCGATCGCGGCGAGGAAAGCTTCCTCGTTACCGATGTCGTTGACCGCAACCTGCGGGGTGGTGGCGGTGGTCTCGGTGCTGCTCGTCATGTGGGAAAGGGCTCCGGTACGGACATTGAAGTCGTAGGTACTGCTTACGCCGGGAGCCCGTTTCGCTCTGCAGAAGCCGGACAGCCAAGGAAGCGTCACCCAAACCAGGAGTGACACCTCGAGAACCGAGGGGACATACAACAGATGCGAGCGCGACCTGCTACGTCTGAGGTGCGCAGGCCCGCAGCGCAACTTGTAGCATACGGGGGCAGCCGGGCGGGGTCAATGCGCGAAGCCGCACACCCGGGGCGGATCGTCGCATACCCGGCACAAAAGCCGTCTCCCGAGGCCATGCGGACCCCCGTACGGCCCTTGCGTGACACGCGGGGCAGGCGGCACGGAAAGAGCCCGCAGACTAATATCAGGGAGCCGGTCATCCAAGAGCCCGAGACGTTCGAAGCCACAGAGGCCGAGCCCGAAGCCACCCGGCGTGCCGCCGGTGTCACGGAGAGCTCCCGCGCCAACCGTGGCTGGTGGGACCGGAACGCGGACGAGTACCAGGTCGAGCACGGCACCTTCCTCGGCGACGACCGCTTCGTGTGGTGCCCCGAGGGCCTGGACGAGGTGGAGGCCGAGCTGCTCGGCCCACCGGAGGACCTGAAGGGCAAGGACGTCCTGGAGATCGGCGCCGGCGCCGCCCAGTGCTCGCGCTGGCTGACCGCCCAGGGTGCCCGTCCGGTGGCCCTGGACCTCTCCCACCGTCAGCTCCAGCACGCCCTGCGCATCGGCGGCACCGTCCCCCTGGTCTGTGCCGACGCCGCCGTGCTGCCCTTCGCGGACGGCTCCTTCGACCTCGCCTGCTCGGCGTACGGGGCGCTGCCCTTCGTCGCCGACCCGCGCCTGGTACTGCGGGAGGTGCGCCGGGTGCTGCGGCCCGGGGGCCGTTTCGTCTTCTCCGTCACGCACCCGCTGCGCTGGGCGTTCCCGGACGAGCCGGGCCCGGAGGGGCTGTCGGTGTCCGCCTCCTACTTCGACCGCACGCCGTACGTCGAGCAGGACGACGAGGGCCTCGCGGTGTACGTCGAGCACCACAGGACGCTCGGCGACCGCGTCCGGGACGTCGTGACGTCGGGCTTCCGGCTGGTGGACCTGGTGGAGCCGGAGTGGCCGGAATGGAACACCTCCGAGTGGGGCGGCTGGTCGCCACTGCGCGGACATCTCATCCCGGGCACGGCGATCTTCGTGTGCGAGCGCGACTGAGTCCGCGTCCGCTTTCGTTGCGCACGCGCGCGTGGAGGGCTTGTTCGGGCACGCGCGCGTGGAGGGTGTTCTCGCCGGCGTACGACACTGGGGGCGTGATCCGTTACGACGCCCTGGACGCCCTGCCCGTACGCGGTGCCCTGCCCGCGCTGCACGACGCCCTGGAGGGGCACGGCACCGCGGTGCTGGTCGCGCCGCCCGGGACCGGCAAGACGACGCTGGTGCCGCTCGCGCTGGCCGGGCTGCTGGGCGAGGGCCCCGCGCGGCGTGTGGTCGTGGCGGAGCCGCGGCGGATCGCGGCACGGGCGGCGGCCCGGCGCATGGCGTGGCTGCTGGGCGAGAAGCCCGGCGCGAGCGTCGGGTACACCGTGCGCGGGGAGCGGGTCGTGGGAAGGTCCACGCGCGTGGAGGTCGTCACGACCGGTGTGCTGTTGCAGCGGCTCCAGCGGGACCAGGAGCTGACGGGCGTCGACGTGGTGGTGCTCGACGAATGCCACGAGCGGCATCTGGACGCGGACACGACGGCGGCGTTCCTGTGGGACGTGCGGCAGACGCTGCGGCCGGAGCTGCGGCTGGTGGCCGCCTCGGCGACGACCGACGCGCAGGGCTGGGCCCGGCTGCTGGGCGGGGCGCCGGTCGTCGAGGCGGAGGGGGTGTCGCACCCCGTGGAGGTGGTGTGGGCCCCGCCCGCGCGTCCGGTACGGCCGCCGCACGGGATGCGGGTGGACCCGGCGCTGCTCGCGCACGTGGCGTCGGTGGTACGGCGGGCGCTGGCGGAACGGGACGGGGACGTGCTGTGTTTCCTGCCGGGCGTCGGGGAGATCACCCGGGTAGCCGGACAGCTGGGAAGTCCCGCGGGCGTCGACGTGCTCCAGGTGCACGGACGGGCACCGGCGGCCGTGCAGGACGCTGTGCTGGCCCCCGGGTCGCGCCGCCGGGTGGCGCTGGCGACCGCGGTGGCCGAGTCGTCGCTGACGGTTCCGGGCGTGCGGGTGGTCGTGGACGCGGGGCTGGCACGGGAGCCACGGGTGGACCACGCGCGCGGGCTGAGCGCCCTGACGACGGTCCGCGCCTCGCGGGCGGCGGCACGACAGCGGGCCGGGCGGGCGGGGCGTGAGGCGCCGGGTGCGGTGTACCGATGCTGGACGGAGGCGGAGGACGCCCGTCTGCCGCAGTTCCCGGCGCCGGAGATCAAGGCGGCCGACCTGACGGCGTTCGCGCTCCAGGCGGCATGCTGGGGCGACCCGGACGCGTCCGGGCTCGCGCTGCTCGATCCGCCGCCGGGCGGGGCGATGGCGGCGGCCCGGTCGGTGCTGGCCGCAGTGGGCGCGGTGGACCCCGCCGGCCGCGCCACCGCGCGGGGCGTACGACTGGCCCGCCTGGGCCTGCGTCCGCGGCTGGGACGGGCACTGCTCGACGCGGGCGCCTCGCGTGCGGTCGTCGAGGTGGTCGCTCTGCTCAGTGAGGAACCGCCGCGGGAGTACGGAGACGACCTGGCGTCCGCGCTGCGGGCCGCCCGGCGTGCGGGTGACGCCTACGGGGCGCGGTGGCGGAGCGAGGTACGGCGGCTGCGGGGCGCCGTGGAGGAGGAGGGGGACGACCGACGGACGCGGGGCCTCACGGAGGACGCTCTCGCCGGACTGGTGGCCGCTCTCGCCTTTCCCGAGCGGGTGGCCCGGAAGGACGGCGGTTCGTATCTGATGGTCTCCGGTACCAGGGCCGAGCTGCCGGAGTCGTCGGCGCTGCGCGGCGCCTCGTGGATCGCGGTCGCCGTGGCCGACCGGCCCGTGGGGAAGGGGCACGCGCGCGTGCAGCTCGGGGCGGCCGTCGACGAGGCGACGGCCCGGCTCGCGGCGGGGGCGCTGCTGACGGAGCGGGAAGAGGTGCACTGGGGTGACGGCGACGTCGTGGCCCGGCGTGTCGAACGGCTCGGGGCCGTGGCACTCACCGTGCGGCCCCTCACCGACGCCGGCCCCGGTCTCGTACGGAACGCGCTGCTGGACGGGCTGCGGCAGGAAGGGCTCGGGTTGCTGCGCTGGTCGGCCGACGCGGACGTGCTGCGCAAGCGGCTCGCCTTCCTGCGGCGGCAGCTCGGCGAGCCCTGGCCGGACGTCGGTGACGAGGCACTGCACGCGCGCGTGGACGAGTGGCTGGAACCCGAGCTGGGCCGGGCCCGGCGGCGGGCCGACCTGGCGCGGATCGACGCCGGGCAGGCCCTGGCGCGGCTGCTGCCGTGGGCGGGTGGGGAGGCGACACGGCTCGACGAACTCGCTCCGGAGCGGATCGCCGTCCCCAGTGGGTCCAGGATCCGGATCGACTACGGCGATCCCGGCCGGCCGGTCCTGGCGGTGAAACTGCAGGAGATGTTCGGGCTCCAGCACACGCCCGAGATCGCCGGGGTGCCGCTCCTCGTCCATCTCCTGTCCCCGGCCGGCCGCCCGGCCGCGGTCACCGCCGACCTGGCCTCCTTCTGGAAGGACGGCTACAAGGGCGTACGGGCGGAGCTGCGCGGCCGGTATCCGAAGCATCCGTGGCCCGAGGACCCGGCCACAGCGGCGCCGACACGGCACACGAAGGCGCGGCTCGCGAGGTGAGGGGTGACGGAGCGGTGGAGGTGACGGAGCGGCGGAAGTGACGGAGCGGCTGAGTCACCGAGTGGCTGCGTCAATGAGTGGCGAGGGCGCCTCACCGCCGAAGCGGTGGGGCGCCCTCGGGTGTCCGGGCAGCGGCCGCGTCTACGCGCCGGGCTCGGTCGACGGCTCCGTGGACGCGCCGGGCGAGGCGTCGGTGGACGGGGTCGGGGTCGGAGACGGGTCCGTCTCGGCCTCGGCGACCTTCAGCTGGACGTCGAGCGTGCCGCCGCCCGCCGTGGTGAGGCGGAGCACGAACGTGCCGGTGGTGTCGTCCGCGTACAGCTTCGGCAGCGTCAGCAGGCCCTTGGCGTCGGTCTTCAGGCCGGTCAGGGTGCGGACCGCCTTGCCGTCGGCGTCCTTGAAGAAGGGGCCCTTGTCGTCCTCGGCCGGGCCGAGCACCGACTTGACGAGCGTCGCGGTGATGGCGACCCTGTCCGCGGCGGCGCCCTTGTGCGTGGCCTTCACCGCGACCCGGTCGGCGAACTCCCCGCCCGGCGTGCAGGTCAGGGCACTGTCGCCGGTGCGTACGAGGGCGTCGGCGACGCGCTCGGTGACGGTGGCCTTGTAGTCCAGGCCGGCGACGGCGCGGCCGACGACGGTGGCCCGCACGGTGAACCCGCCGGTCTCCTCACCCGCCACCAGCGCGGGCGCGACGGCCACTCCGGAGGCGTTGGTGGTGACCGCGGCGACCTTCTCGCCGCCGGCGAAGGTGGCGTCCGTGTCGCCCAGGACGGTGAAGCGGATCCGTACCTTGCCGACGGCCTTTCCGTTCTTGGTCTCGGCGCGGGTGCTGATCTTCTTGGCGAACGTGTCGCCCGCGATCGCGGTGAGCCCCGTGGCGCCGGCGTTCTCCAGGTGGTGCACCGTGTCGGTCGGCGTCGGGGTCGGGGCCGGGGTCTCCGGCGGCGTCTCCGGGTCGGTCGGTTCGGTCGGGTTGGGGCTCGGGGAGACGGTGCCGGGGTCCGAGGGCTTGTCGGGCTCGCTGGGCCCGGTGGGCTTGCCCGGCTTCCCCGGACCGGGCGTCGACGTGCCCGGGGCCTGGGGCCCGGTGGTTCCGCCGGTTCCGCCGGTTCCGCCGGTTCCGCCGGTTCCGCCGGGCGAAGGGCTGGGCCCGGTCACGCCGGTGGTGTCGTCGCTGCGGTCCACGGGCAGGGTGCCGGTGCCGTCCGGGATCTCGTGGGTGCCCTTGCGGTAGTGCTCCAGCCACGACAGGACCGTACGCAGGTAGTCCTGCGAGTTGTTGTAGCTGAGGATCGCCTTGTTGAGGTCTGCCTGCGTGGACAGGTCCCAGCCGAAGCGGCACAGGTAATGGCCGGCGGCGAGCGCGGCGTCGTAGATGTTGTTGGGGTCCTCCTTGCCGTCACCGTTGCCGTCACGGCTCGCCCACGCCCAGGTGGAGGGGATGAACTGCATGGGGCCGACGGCGTTGTCGTAACTGCTGTTGCCGTCGTGGACGCCGTTGTCGGTGTCCTTGATGAGCGCGAAGCCGTTGCCGTCGAGCTGTGGGCCGATGATGGGGCTGGTGGTGGTGCCGTCGGTGGTGACGCGACCGCCGCGGGCCTGACCCGACTCCACCTTGCCGATGGCCGCGAGGAGTTGCCAGGGCAGGTTGCAGCCGGGCTTGGACTGGCGCAGCGCCGACTCGGCCTTCTTGTAGGCGTCGAGGACGGTCGCGGGAATGCCCGCCTCGGAGGTGCCCCGGGAGGCGGGGGTGCCGATGGTCGGTGCGGGGCTCGGGCTGTTGAGCGGCGGCAGGTCCGTGTAGTACGGCGAGTTGCCGGTGGCACTCTTCGAGGGTGGCGTGTCGGACGCGGGCGCGTTGTCGGCGGTGGTCCGTCTGCCGTGGGAGTCGGCCGTCACGTTGGGTGCCTGGGACGCGGACAGGGCCGCGACCGCGACCGCCGCCACGGTGGTGGTGACCGCCGCCTTGCGGAGTCTCCTGTCGAAATGCGCCGCCATAGAGTGAACCCCTCCCGTGGACGCCCGCGCGTCCTCTCCGTCGGCCCTCGGCCGTCTCGCCGCGGTACCCGACCTGTTGTGACGGCCGGTCCGCAACGATGGTTGCACCGCAACTTCCCGGGCGTGTTGTTCGTCTGTTCGACCAGTACGGGTACCGCAGGCGACCCTACGACAACTTGCTTTGCACGGGCACCCGTTCGTGCCCGATTTTCACCGGTTGGCCATATGAGGAGTCTCGTTGCCCTTCACGCTCAGTCATGCCGCCGCAGTGCTGCCCGCCGTGCGGGGCGACGGCACCGGCCGGGTACGGCTGGTCCCGGCCGTGCTGGTGGCCGGGTCCTTCGCGCCCGACCTGACCTACTACGCGGCGAGTTTCCTGTCCGGGGCGATGGAGTTCGGTGATGTCACGCACTCCTTCCCGGGCGTCTTCACCATCGACGTGGTCATCGCCTGGACGCTGGTGGGGCTGTGGCTGCTGGTCCGCGAGCCGCTGGTGGCCCTGCTGCCGCGGTCCCGGCAGGGACGCGCCGCCGCCCTGCTGCGCTGCGGCGCCGCCCGCGCGCGGGTGCGCGCCTCCCTCATGGTGTCGTGGTACGTGTCCGCGGTCCTGGGGGCGCTGACACACGTGGTGTGGGACGCGTTCACGCACCTCGACCGCTGGGGGATGCGGGTGTTCCCCGCCCTGGGCCGGGAGATCGCGGGCTCACCGCTCTACTGGTACCTCCAGTACGGCGGTTCCGCGGTGGCCGCGATCGTCATCGCCGTGTTCCTGGTGCGGGCACTGCGCCGGACGCCCCGGGCGGAGCCACTGGGTGTTCCGGTCCTCTCGGCAGGGGGCCGGTGGTGGGCCGGGGCGCTGCTGGGCGGCTGTGCGGTGGCCGGGGCGGTGAAGCGCGCGACCCGGTGGTGGGACTACTGGGGAGAGGTCGCGAAGCCCTGGGAGCTGATCCCGACGGTGTGCTTCGGAGCGGGCGCCGGGCTCGTCCCGGGGCTGCTGCTGTACGCGGTGGGGGTCAGGGTGTGGCGTCCGGCTCCGGTCCCCGGAAGCCCGGGAGCCGTCGGTGCGGAGCCGGACCGCCGGGTCGCCCGCTGAGGGTGTCGTCGGGCGCGACGAACACGGTGAAGGTGTGTGCGGGGCGTGAGCGCGGCAGCAGCGTGAGGGCGAGCGCCAGGTAGCCGCGGGCCAGGTCGGCCCACATGCTCCAGGCGGGCGTCTCGCGCCGGGTGGCCGCGGTCGGGTCCCGGTGGGCGAGTCCGCGGCGGAGCTCTGCCGCGGTGCGGCGCAGGGCCGTCGTGACAGTGGCGGGGACGCGGCCGGTACTTGCGTCCGGTGCGACGACCGGAACCCGTAGGAATGGCACGCGGGCGGGTCCGTCTGTGCTTGCCCGTGCCGGTGTCGTCCGGTGGTGGAGCATGCGTATACCCATGCCCGCATCCTCACGGGAGACAGGAGCGGGGGCGTTTTCGCGGGGGCCACCTGAGTGACGGGCCGTGCGGGGCAGCGGGGCACGCGGGCGTCGGCCGGGTGCCGGCCGTGTCCCGTGCCCCGGCACGGCGAGGTCACCCGCGGGGGCCACGAGGACGGCGTCGATCCGGGGACTCGTCCCGCTCCCCGGCCCCGAACGCCGGCCGCCGACGGCTGGTGCGCTGCCGACTCCCGGGCCAGGGAATCGCCTCGATCCCCGCGCCGCCGACCACTGGCGGCCGACCACCGACCGCCCCCTGCCGGAGCCGACCGCCTGATTGCCGGAGGCCGACCGCCGACCGCCGACCGCCGACCGCCGACCGCCGGAGGCTAGTGCGCTGCCGACTCCCAGTCCGGGCCCACGCCCACCGAGACGCCCAGGGGGACCCTGAGCCGCACCGCGTCCGCCATTTCGCGGCGGACCAGCTCCTCCGCCGCCGCGCGTTCGCCGGGAGCGATCTCCAGGACGATTTCGTCGTGGACCTGGAGCAGCATCCGGGAGGCCAGGCCGGCCTCGCGCAGCGCCTTGTCCACGTTGAGCATGGCGATCTTGACGATGTCGGCCGCCGTGCCCTGGATCGGGGCGTTCAGCGCCATGCGTTCGGCCGCCTCGCGGCGCTGGCGGTTGTCGCTGTTGAGGTCGGGCAGGTAGCGGCGGCGGCCGAAGAGGGTCGCCGTGTAGCCCGTCGCCCGTGCCTCGTCGACGACCCGGCGCAGATAGTCCCGTACGCCGCCGAACCGCTCGAAGTAGGCGTCCATCAGTCCGCGGGCCTCGGCGGCCTCGATGTTGAGCTGCTGGGAGAGGCCGAAGGCCGACAGGCCGTACGCCAGGCCGTACGACATGGCCTTGATCTTGCGGCGCATCTCCGCGTCGACCGCGGACCGCTCGACGGAGAAGACCTGCGCGGCGGCGGTGGTGTGCAGGTCCTCGCCCGAGGTGAACGCCTCGGTCAGGCCCTCGTCCTCGGACAGGTGGGCCATCACCCGCAGCTCGATCTGGCTGTAGTCGGCCGTCATCAGGGACTCGAAGCCCTCGCCGACGACGAAGCCGCGGCGGATCGCGCGTCCCTCGTCCGTGCGGACCGGGATGTTCTGCAGGTTCGGGTCCGTGGACGAGAGGCGGCCGGTCGCGGCGACCGTCTGGTTGAACGTGGTGTGGATGCGGCCGTCCGCGGCGATCGTCTTGATCAGGCCCTCGACCGTGACCCGCAGCTTGGCCTGCTCACGGTGACGGAGCATGATCACCGGCAGTTCGTTCTCGGTCTGGGCCGCCAGCCAGGCCAGCGCGTCGGCGTCGGTGGTGTAGCCGGTCTTGGTCTTCTTGGTCTTGGGAAGATTCAGCTCGCCGAAGAGGACTTCCTGCAGCTGCTTGGGCGAGCCCAGGTTGAACTCGTGCCCGGCCGCGGCGTGCGCCTCCTTCACCGCCTGCTGCACGGCGCCCGCGAACATCTGCTCCATGGCCTCCAGATGGGCCCGGTCGGCCGCGATGCCGTGCCGCTCCATACGGGCCAGGAGCGCGGACGTGGGCAGCTCCATGTCGCCCAGCAGGTCCGCGGCGCCGACGTCGGCCAGGCGGCCCTCCAGGGCCTCGCCCAGGTCGAGGATCGCGCGGGCCTGCACCATCAGCGCCTCGGCCTCGGCGCCCTCGTCCGCGCCGAAGGCCAGCTGGCCGTCGGCCGCCGCGGCGGGGGCCAGCTCGCGGTGCAGGTACTCCAGGGACAGCGCGTCCAGGTCGAAGGAGCGACGGCCCGGCTTGACCAGGTAGGCGGCGAGCGCGGTGTCCATGCCGACACCGGCGACGCTCCAGCCGTGCTCGGCGAAGACGCGCATCGCGCCCTTGGCGTTGTGGAAGACCTTCGGCCGGTCCGTGTCGGACAGCCAGGCCGCCAACGCCTTCCCGTCGGCCTCGTCCAGCTCGGACGGGTCGAACCAGGCGGCCTTACCGTCGGACGCGGCGAGCGCGACCTCGGCGACCGAACCGTTGCCCAGCGCCCAGGAGTCGACCGTGGCGACACCGAGGGGCCGCGTGCCGTGCTCGGCGAGCCAGCCGACCAGCTCACCCGTGCCCAGCACCGTGCCGTCCAGCTCCACGCCGTCCGCCACGACCGGCGTCTCCTCCGCCTCCTCGGCGCCGGGATCGACGGCGAAGAGCCGCTCCCGCAGGGAAGGATTGCGGATCTCCAGGGTGTCCAGGATCACCGCGACGCCCTTGCGGTCGTACGCGGGCCGCTCCAGGTCGGTGACCGTCTTCGGCAGCTCGACCCGCCGCTCCAGCTCGGTGAGCCGGCGGTTGAGCTTGACGGACTCCAGGTGATCGCGCAGATTCTGCCCGGCCTTGCCCTTGACCTCGTCGACCCGCTCGACCAGTTCCGCGAACGACCCGAACTGGTTGATCCACTTCGCGGCCGTCTTCTCGCCGACGCCCGGGATACCCGGCAGGTTGTCGGACGGGTCGCCGCGCAGCGCGGCGAAGTCGGGGTACTGGGCGGGGGTCAGCCCGTACTTCTCGAAGACCTTCTCCGGCGTGAACCGGGTCAGCTCGGAGACGCCCTTGGTCGGATACAGGACCGTGGTGTGCTCGCTGACCAGCTGGAAGGAATCCCGGTCGCCGGTGACGATCAGCACGTCGAAGCCCTCGGCCTCGGCCTGCGTGGCGAGCGTGGCGATCACGTCGTCCGCCTCGAAGCCCTCGACGGCGAAACGGGAGACGTGCATCGCGTCGAGGAGCTCGCCGATCAGCTGGACCTGCCCCTTGAACTCGTCCGGGGTCTTGGAGCGGTTCGCCTTGTACTCCGTGAACTCCTCGGACCGCCAGGTCTTGCGGGAGACGTCGAACGCCACCGCGAAGTGCGTGGGCGTCTCGTCGCGCAGCGTGTTGGCCAGCATCGACGCGAAGCCGTAGATCGCATTGGTCGGCTGCCCCGTCGCGGTCGTGAAATTCTCCGCGGGCAGCGCGAAGAACGCGCGGTACGCCAGTGAGTGCCCGTCCATGAGCATCAGGCGCGGACGGCCGCCGCCGGAGGTGCTGTCGGTCTTCTTCGCTGCTGTCTTGGCCACGTCCCCGATCCTGCCACGGACCACTGACACTCCGCCCCGCTCCCGCCCGGGGGGCGCGGGCTCGGCCGCCCCTCGCCGCGGACACATCACAGCCGACCGCACGGTTCCACGCCCCTTCACCCCTCGCCCCAGGGCCTGGCTCCCGGCCCGCGGCACAGCACCGGCCCTCTTCCGTCGCGACCACCGCCCCCGGAACCCGGTCCGCCCGGCCACCGTCGATGTCGGCGGGGCGTGCGAGGATCGGAGATGTACCTCACACGTGTACGCGAAGGAGCGCGCGATGGCCACCAAGCCGCCCAAGGGTGATCCGGTTCAGGACGCGCCGCAGGTCACGGACCCCCAGCACGCGGCGGCGGGCATCCCCGCCATCGGCCACACCCTGCGCATGGCGCAGCGGCAGATGGGCGTGAAGCGGACCGCGCTGACACTGCTGAGCGTCAACCAGAAGGACGGCTTCGACTGCCCGGGCTGCGCCTGGCCGGAGCCGGACCACCGGCACAAGGCGGAGTTCTGCGAGAACGGCGCGAAGGCCGTGGCCGAGGAGGCCACCCTGCGCCGGTGCACCCCGGAGTTCTTCGCCGCGCACCCCGTCACCGACCTCGCGACCCGCAGCGGCTACTGGCTGGGCCAGCAGGGCCGGCTCACTCACCCGGTGTACCTCCCCGAGGGCGGCGAGCACTACGAACCGGTCACCTGGGAGCGCGCCTTCGACATCGTCGCCGAGGAGATCGCCGCCCTGGACTCGCCCGACGAGTCCGTCTTCTACACCTCCGGCCGCACCAGCAACGAGGCCGCCTTCCTCTACCAGCTCTTCGCGCGCGAGCTCGGCACCAACAACCTGCCGGACTGCTCCAACATGTGCCACGAGTCGTCCGGCTCGGCCCTCGGCGAGACCATCGGCGTCGGCAAGGGCAGCGTCCTCCTGGAGGACCTCCACAAGTCCGACCTGATCATCGTGGCCGGGCAGAACCCGGGCACCAACCACCCGCGCATGCTCTCCGCCCTGGAGCGCGCCAAGGCCAACGGCGCCAAGATCATCAGCGTCAACCCGCTGCCCGAAGCCGGCCTGGAGCGCTTCAAGAACCCGCAGACCGCCAAGGGACTCACCGCGGGCGCCGCACTCACCGACCTGTTCCTGCAGATCCGCCTCGGCGGCGACCAGGCCCTGTTCCGACTGCTCAACAAGCTGATCCTCGAGACCGAGACCGAGACCGAGGGCGAGGGCGAGGGCGCGGTCGACAAGGCCTTCGTCGAGGAACACACCCACGGCTACGAGGACTTCGCCGAGGCCGCCCGCGCCGCCGACTGGGACGAGACACTCACGGCGACCGGCCTCACCCGCGCGGAGATCGAGGAAGCGCTGCGCATGGTGCTCGCCTCCAAGCGCACCATCGTGTGCTGGGCGATGGGCCTGACCCAGCACAAGCACTCCGTGCCCACCATCCGCGAAATCGTCAACTTCCTCCTCCTGCGCGGCAACATCGGCCGTCCGGGCGCCGGCGTCTGCCCGGTGCGCGGCCACTCCAACGTGCAGGGCGACCGCACCATGGGCATCTTCGAACGCCCCGCGCCCGCCTTCCTGGACGCCCTGGAGAAGGAGTTCGGCTTCGCCCCGCCGCGCGAGCACGGCTACGACGTCGTACGCGCCATCCGCGCGCTGCGCGACGGCGAGGCCAAGGTCTTCTTCGCCATGGGCGGCAACTTCGTCTCCGCCTCCCCCGACACCGAGGTCACCGAGGCGGCCATGCGCCGCGCCCGCCTCACCGTGCACGTGTCGACGAAGCTGAACCGCTCGCACGCCGTCACCGGCGCCCGTGCCCTCATCCTGCCGACCCTGGGCCGCACCGAACGCGACGTACAGGCCGGCGGCGAGCAGTTCGTCACCGTCGAGGACTCCATGGGCATGGTGCACGCCTCCCGCGGCCGGCTCGAGCCCGCGAGCCCGCACCTGCTGTCCGAACCGGCGATCGTGTGCCGGCTGGCACGCCGCGTACTGGGCGGGAACAGCCGTACACCGTGGGAGGAGTTCGAGAAGGACTACGCGACGATCCGCGACCGCGTCGGACGCGTCATCCCCGGCTTCGAGGACTTCAACGCGCGCGTGGCACACCCCGGGGGCTTCGCCCTCCCCCACGCCCCGCGCGACGAGCGCCGTTTCCCGACGGCCACCGGCAAGGCCAACTTCACCGCCGCGCCGATCGAGTACCCCGAGCTGCCCGAGGGGCGGCTGCTGCTCCAGACGCTGCGCTCGCACGACCAGTACAACACCACGATCTACGGCCTGGACGACCGCTACCGGGGCATCAAAAACGGCCGCCGGGTCGTCCTGGTCAACCCGGAGGACGCCCGGACGCTGGACGTCCGGGACGGTTCGTACGTCGACCTGGTCAGCGAGTGGAAGGACGGGGTGGAGCGGCGGGCGCCCGGTTTCCGCGTCGTGCACTACCCGACGGCCCGGGGCTGCGCGGCGGCGTACTACCCGGAGACCAACGTGCTGGTGCCGCTGGACGCCACGGCGGACACCAGTAACACCCCGGCCAGCAAGTCCGTCGTCGTCCGTCTGGAACAATCGGCCACCGACTGAGCGTTTGCTCAGCCAGCCGGCGGGCCTACCGGGCCGGCCGGCCGATCGAACAGACGGAGCGACGAAACGGAGCCGGCCCATGGGCGAGCAGCAGCAGGTGCAGTTCCCGCAGGAGGTCATCGACGAGTACGCCGCACTCGGCGTCGACCTGCCCGCGCTCTTCTCCGCCGGACACCTCGGGACGCGCATGGGCGTCCAGATCCTCGAGGCGTCGGCCGACCGCGTCGTCGGCACCATGCCGGTGGAGGGCAACACCCAGCCGTACGGGCTGCTGCACGGCGGCGCCTCCGCGGTGCTGGCCGAGACGCTCGGGTCGGTCGGCTCGATGCTGCACGGCGGCGCCTCCAAGATCGCCGTCGGCGTCGACCTGAACTGCACCCACCACCGCGGAGCCCGCTCCGGTCTGGTCACCGGGGTGGCCACGCCGGTACACCGGGGCCGGTCGACGGCGACGTACGAGATCGTGATCAGCGACGAGCAGGACCGGCGGGTGTGCACCGCCCGGCTGACCTGTCTGCTGCGGGACGTGAACCCCGGCGACGGGGCACCGGCCGGCACGACGGGCTGAGCGGCGTACCGCCGGGCGCGAGATCGCCCGGCCTGCTCCCGCTCCGGCCGCCTCATCGCCCCCGGCCGCCTCACCGTCCCCGGTCACCCTGTCGCTCCCGGCCACGGCCATTGCCGCCGGCCACCCGGCGCTCTAGCTTCGGGGCATGGGACGGGGAGGGGCCCCCAGGCCGGGGGCGACGGCTCGGCGGTTCCGGTTCACGCCCGCACGGTTCACGCCCACACGGCTTGCGCCCGGACGCGCCACGCACGCACGCGCCACGCACGCACGTCTCACGCTCGCACACGCCATGCCCCGGCGGGTCGCGCCCGCACGCATCGCGCATGGACGGATCGCGCCCGCACTGATCCTGTTCGCACCGACGCCGCCGGCCGCGGCCCTGGCGACAGCCTGCGGCAACGGCAACCCAGGCGCCGACGAGGCCGGTCCCGGTGCCGCCACCGGAGCGAGCGCGCCGACGGCGGGCCGACGCACCCCGTCCCCGGCCGAGTTGTGCACGAGCACCGTCGCGTACTGGGCACGCCAAACGCTGCACGGCCGCGAACCCCACGGCGACCACCAGTCGATGGGACTGTCCAACCGCCAGTACGACATCCTGCGGAAGGTCGTGGGCGCCGCGCGGGCCACGAAGCGCGAGCAGGGCGTCCGGGCCGCCCAGGAGCTGACCGACCGCCAGGTGCGCGCGGCGTGCGTCGAACAGTACCGCGGGGGCGGTCCGAGCGACGGCCCGCGGCAGTGAGCGGCACGGGGCCCGTCGAGCCGGGCGAGGGCACCCGCGCCTGGGACACCCCGCACGCCACCCCGCCCCGTGCCCGGCCGCGCGGACGTCCCGCCGGGTACTACGCCCGCCACCGCCCGACCGTCCTCACGGCCGCCGCGGCACTCGTCGTCCTGGCGGGCGGCGGCTACCTGTACGCCGACCGGCCGCAAAAGCCGCCGACTCCCCCACCGCCGCCGGCCTCCCAGGCGGTCGACCTCGACTACCTGGACGCGGTGCCCGGCCCCGGCGGCGCCGGTCCCGGCAGCTTCAGCTTCGCGGTGCGGCTGAGCGTGCGGTCCGGACCGCACGTCACCGTGACGGGGCTGACCCAGCCCTACGACGGCCTCTCCATGACGTCGTCACCCGCGGCACCTTTCCAGACAAAGACGCATTCCGCCCGCAAGATCATCCTGACGGTGCGGGTGACGGAATGCGATAAAACACCGCGGAACCCCG